>CAKSVK010000143.1 GCA_934502905.1 uncultured Chitinophagaceae bacterium | reverse complement strand
TCGCCCAGTGGATCGCCGAGGTCGACCGCGGCAAGCTCTACCCCTACGAGGGCAGGCCCCGCTTCTTTATTGGTTTTTTGCATATATTCAAAACGGGTAATATCATCTCTTTCACCCAGCACATGTGTTACGAACTCCTTCAACGCACCGGGGCGTTGAGCAAAGTTGATGAGGAAATAACGCTTGAGTCCCTCATACTGTAAAGACCGTTCTTTTATCTCAGGCATGCGGTCAATATCATTATTGCTGCCGGATACAATACAAACTACTTTTTTCCCTTTTATCTGGTCTGCATACAGGTCTAAAGCCGCGATAGATAAAGCACCTGCCGGCTCTACCACAATAGCATCTTCGTTATATAGCCTTAAGATGGTGGTGCACACTTTTCCTTCCGGCACCAGCAGCATATCATCCAGCACCTGCCAGCATATTTCAAACGTAAGGTCTCCTATTCTTTTCACGGCGGCGCCATCCACAAACCGGTCTATGCTCTCCAGGGTAACCGGATGTCCCTCGGCCAATGCAGCTTTCATGGCAGGCGCGCCCTCGGGCTCCACACCAATGATACGGGTATACGGACTGTGCTGCCTGAAATAAGTACCTACACCGGAGGCCAATCCGCCACCGCCTATCGGTACAAAAATGTAATCAATATCATTCTCGTCTTCCAGTATCTCTACCGCTACGGTTCCCTGCCCTTCAATGATGCTGTAATCGTCAAAAGGCGGAATAAATACCATATTGTTTTCGGCTGTATAGGCCTTGGCTGCTGTTGCGCAGTCGTCAAAAGTATCTCCAACCAGCTTGATCTCGATATTATCCTCCCCAAACATCCTGGTTTGGGTGAGCTTCTGTTTGGGGGTGATCACCGGCATGAATACCACGCCTTTGATATTGAGCTGGCGGCAACTGTACGCAAAGCCCTGCGCATGGTTGCCTGCGCTGGCACACACCACTCCCCTGGCCTGCTGTTCTGCCGGCAGCGTGGAGATCATGTTATACGCCCCTCTCAGCTTATAGGAGCGTACTACCTGCAGGTCTTCCCGCTTGAGGTATACTTTACAGTTATACCTCCTGGAAAGCGTAACACTATAGGATAAAGGCGTCCTGTTGACGATCTTCGACAGTCGTTTGGCAGCTTCAGAAAAATGAAGCCTTCCTGCATGAGCAGGAAGGCTTTGTATAACTTCAGCATTTTTTCTTACCACACGTGTATTATCAGCCTCATTCATCGCAAAATGATTCATGTTATTTTTGATTTTCCGGACGGAGGCTTCTTACTGTTTTACCTGCCTGCCACATTTCACTTTCGCGCAGCTCTTTCAATTCTTCTTCCAGCTTTTCGCGGTAGTCAGTTTTGCTGTTGCTATCGATAGAACGCTGTGATTCCTTACCAGTGGCTACGCTTTCATACAGCTCTTTAAATACAGGCGCTGTGGCATCACGGAATTTTTTCCACCAATCCAGGGCACCACGCTGAGCTGTTGTAGAACAGTTGGCATACATCCAGTCCATACCATTCTCTGCCACCAGCGGCATCAGGGATTGTGTCAGCTCTTCCACTGTTTCGTTGAAAGCTTCAGAAGGTGTGTGTCCTTTATCACGCAGTACCTGGTACTGGGCAGCAAAAATACCCTGGATAGCACCCATCAAAGTACCTCTTTCACCGGTAAGGTCGCTGAATACTTCTTTCTTGAAATCTGTTTCAAACAGGTAACCGCTACCCACAGCGATACCCAATGCGATCACACGATCTTTTGCCTTACCGGTCGCATCCTGGTAAATAGCATAAGAGCTGTTCAAGCCCCTGCCCTGCAGGAACATTCTTCTCAGGGAAGTACCGGAACCTTTCGGCGCTACCAGGAACACATCCACATCTTTGGGAGGAACGATACCGGTCTGCTCGTTGAACGTGATACCAAACCCGTGGGAGAAATACAATGCTTTTCCCGCAGTCAGGTGTTTCTTTACAGTAGGCCACAATTCTATCTGGGCAGCGTCGCTCAATAAGTAACAGATGATGGTACCTTTTTCCAGCGCTTCTTCTATCTCAAACAATGTTTCGCCGGGAACAAATCCGTCTTTGATCGCTTTATCCCATGTTTTGGAATTTTTCCTTTGTCCGACGATCACGTTAATACCATTATCTCTTTGGTTCAGTGCCTGACCGGGTCCCTGCACACCGTATCCGATAACCGCAATTGTTTCGTTTTTTAGCACTTCCTGCGCTTTGCTGAGTGGAAACTCATCCCTTGTAACTACATTTTCTTCTACGCCGCCAAAATTTAATTTTGCCATTTTGTAAAGTTTAAAATTTGTATTGTTATTGTTGTTGGTTTTATGGTAAATGAGAGGGCGAAGGTAAGACAGCCTTTTGTAACGCCTTCACATATCCAAAATGAAAATTATCGTGTGCCAGTGTACAGGTGATCACCTCCTCAATAGCGTCCATGGTTTTACCATAGGTTTCCGTAGCGAAAGGTGCTATCTGCCGGAACACGTTGTTTTTATAGTCAGCTTCCAGCAAATCTATGGAAAGGAGGATATTATCCTTTAAAAAAGCAATTTCATCCTTCCCGACAAGCTCTTCCGGCTTGCTGCCTTTTCCATATTTACGCAGATGCGGGATCACTTTATCCTTTTCCACACCGGTGCGCAGGTAGGTCAACGCAAGCGTGCTGACATATATATGCCCGTAATTCCAGATAATATTATTGGCGAATCCATTGGGAATACGGTTCAGATCGTCAATACTTAATGTATCCACAATCTTCGTCATTGCCCTGCGGGTTTCCCTGATATAGGTAAAAACGTGCTCCATCATACTTATAATTACATGCTGAAAACTTCCTCCTGTTTATCCAGGAATTCATTTTCTACCAGTTCCGTACCCGGCTTTTCCTCTTCAAACTCTCTCAGCTTTTCGTGGAAGCCTTTGCTCTCGTTGATGATCGCCACCCTTGCGCTTCTTACAAACTCTATCAGTCCCAACTCTCCCAGCACCCTGGTAAGCGTATCTATTTCCTCCCGGTGACCTGAGGTTTCAAACACGGTATAGTCTTTCCTGATCACTACGGCCCTTGCGCCGTACTGACGCAACAGGCGCTCTACTTTTACATCTTCAATCACTTTATCCGTCGACACCTTATACATGGCCAGCTCCTGCCATACTATTTCCTCATTGGTATTATAGTATGCTTTCAGCACTTCTACCTGCTTTTCAATCTGACGGACCAGCTTTTTTACCACATCTTCCACCTCATTGATTACAACTGTAAATCTGTGAATGCCATCCACCTCAGACGGGGAAGTATTCAGACTTTCAATATTGATTTTCCTGCGGGAAAACATAATGGCTATGCGGTTCAGCAAGCCGATATGATTTTCCGTGTACACCGTAATGGTAAATTCCTGTTTCATTTCATGTGTTTTAAGTTCAATATGCTATTCGCATTCTATTTCTTTATTGCTATAATGATGCCGGATGCCCAGTTTAATTTTGTTACCGCCAGGTCTTCTCTTTCATCCAGGTACTGTTCCAGGTCCTTTGCTTTTTCCGCGTGCCCATCCGGCCAGTTGGGCTGCGGCAACATATCATCTATAATATAAACACCTCCTTTATTCAACATCGCTAATGTTTCCCCTAGCAGCAGGTACTTTCCATGCCAGGTATCGGCAAAAATATAATCGTACTTTTCACCTGTTTTCGACTGCAGGAAATCTTCTCCATCGGCATGAACCAATTGCAAACGCTCATCCTCACCAAGGTACTGTTCTGCTATATCCAGTAACACTTCGTCATTATCCACCGTTACCAATGTTGCATCCTTATTCATGCCATCGAGTATCCACGCGGTTGACAATCCCGTGCCTGTTCCGAGCTCCAGGAACCTGCCGGCAGGCTTTGAAGCCGCCAGGGTCCGCAACAGGTAACATGTCTGCATATCCGAAGCCATTTTAAAACCATGTGCTTTAGTGGCTGCATCAATTGCAGGATATGCGCCCGGTATGTGCATGTTGTTTACTTCCATACTAACTTTCCTTTACAGCCATCACCCTTAGTCTTTTATAATCTGCATACCATTTTCCATTCCTGAAGTGTGTGCTTCTCAACTTTTCCTGCACCTCATTACAAATTGCATGAACATCAACTTCCTTTACACCGGTCAAAAACTGCTGTCCAAACATTCTGATCCAGTCTGTTATCCCGTTTCCTTCATCTTTCAGCTCTGTTTCACGGTCAAAATGCACCGCATACCGTACCCTGAAACCGACATATTCCAACAAGTTGGTATATTCCCCGAGTGAAGGAAAGTACCAAACCTTTATCGCTGCATTTTTATCATATCCCCGTTGTGAAAGGGACTGGCGCAGTGCATCCACTATCTTCTTCACGTTATCTTTTCCGCCCATTTCCAGCACCAGCCTTCCGCCAGTTTTCAGAACACTGTGCATCTGCCGGGCAGCCGCTTCTTTGTCCAATATCCAATGCAGTACCGCATTGGAAAAAACGGCATCGAAGGGTTGAGTACTGTTGAAAGATGTTATGTCCTCCACCGAAAAGCTGATCCCGGGATATTCTTTCCCGGCTTTCGCTATCATGGATGCAGCGCTGTCTATTCCCAACACATCGGCTCCTGCCGCTGCAATAACATTTGTGAGATAACCCGTACCGCAGCCTACATCCAGTATTCTTTCTCCGGCCTGCGGTCCTAACAATTGCACCAGGTCTTCTCCATACTTAAATACAAAAGCATGCTTGTCATCATATAATCCGGCATTCCAGCCTGCAATCCTGCTCACGTTCTTATTTTAACCTGATCTCTGATACGCCACATCCCTGCGGCACCATCGGGAATACATTGTTTTCCTTACCTACCATTACTTCCAGGAGGTAAGAGCCTTTATGACCCAGCATTTGCTGCAAAGCTTCTTTCAGACTTTCCCTGTTGCTGATGCTCCTGCCCTCAATACCGTAACCTTTGGCTACCATCACAAAATCAGGACTCGTAATATTTACAAAAGAATATCTCTTATCGTGGAAGAGCTGCTGCCACTGGCGCACCATCCCCAGGAAATTATTGTTCAGGATAATGATCTTTACATCTATACCAAACTGCATGATGGTGCCCAGCTCCTGTAAGGTCATCTGAAAACCGCCGTCGCCGATAATAGCTACCACCGGGCGCTCTTTGGCGCCTACTTTTGCGCCTATGGCAGCGGGCAGTGCAAACCCCATGGTTCCCAGTCCTCCTGAAGTTACATTACTACGGGTATTATTAAACTTCGCATAACGACAGGTTACCATCTGGTGCTGCCCCACATCTGTTACGATCACCGCATCACCACCGGTCAGCTCATTCAGCACATTCAGCACCTCTCCCATGGTCATGATCTCTGTGGCAGGATGTAATTCGTTATTAATAACCACCTCATTTTCCTCTTTCGCCATGCTCCTGAACCTGTTCAGCCAGTCAGCATGCACTGTTTTTTGAACGGACTGTGTCAGCAAGGGCAGCGTCTCCTTACAATCGCCCCATACAGGCACCGTGGACTGCACATTCTTATCAATTTCCGCCGGATCAATATCCAGGTGAATTACTTTAGCCTGCTTGGCATATTTGTCCAGGCGACCGGTCACCCGATCATCAAAGCGCATACCTACAGCTATCAACACATCACACTCGTTGGTGAGCACATTAGGGCCATAGTTACCGTGCATCCCCAGCATACCCGTGTACAACGGATGATCTGTCGGCAATGCACCCAGCCCCAACGCAGTTGCAGCAGCAGGAATACCGCTTTTTTCTATGAACTCCCTGAACTCCTTTTCTGCGCCGCCCAGTATCACTCCCTGTCCAAACAATACAAAAGGCTTTTTCGCTTCATTGATCAGCCTGGCCGCTTCTGCGATATACTCTTTACGCACGATCGGTTTCGGGCGGTAGCTGCGTATATGGGTACATGGCGTGTAGCCTTCGTACTTAAACTTCTGCAACTGGGCGTTTTTGGTAATATCTATCAATACCGGGCCGGGTCTGCCGGAACGGGCGATATAAAATGCTTTTGCCAGCACACCGGGTATTTCGGTGGCATCGGTTACCTGGTAATTCCATTTGGTAACCGGCGTGGTAATATTGATCACGTCGGTTTCCTGGAATGCATCCGTACCCAACAGGTGTGCAAATACCTGCCCTGTAACACAAACCACCGGCGTACTGTCTATCTGCGCATCCGCCAATCCGGTCACCAGATTGGTGGCCCCGGGTCCGCTGGTGGCAAACACTACTCCCACCTTACCGGAAGTACGTGCATATCCCTGCGCTGCATGTATGCCGCCCTGTTCGTGACGGACCAGTATATGATTCAACGTCTCCGGATAATCATATAATGCGTCATAAATAGGCATGATAGCGCCACCCGGATAACCGAAAAAATCGGTTACACCTTCAGCGATCAACGCTTCCAACACAGCCTGGGATCCGCTTACTTCCATGCCGGCGCTGCACCTGCCCATTGGAGCTGTATTTGTTTTTTCATTTGTCTTTGTAGCCTTTGCAGACAATGTATCAGTACTCATAGTATCTAATTAAGAACCAGTTAATAATTTTTTATGCTTCATCCGTAACACAACCTTCGCTGGCGTCTTTAACGGAGAGGGCATATTTAAACAACAAACCTTTTTTTACTTTCAGCTCCGGCTGCTTCCAGCCTGCCCTTCTGCGGGCGATCTCTTCTTCGCTTACCTTCAGTGTGAGCGTATTCGTTACAGCATCAATCTCTATAATATCTCCATCCTCCACCAAACCGATCAGCCCGCCTTCATACGCTTCCGGGGTAATGTGTCCGACGACGAAGCCATGGGTGCCACCGCTAAACCTTCCGTCCGTAATCAGGGCAACAGACTTACCCAATCCTGCTCCTATGATGGCTCCGGTCGGTTTCAGCATCTCCGGCATGCCCGGTGCTCCCTTCGGCCCTTCATTTTTGATCACCACCACATCGCCAGGTTTTACCCTTCCGGTTGACAGTCCTTCTATCAGCTTTTTCTCTCCGTCAAATACACGGGCAGGTCCTTCAAAACGCTCGCCTTCCTTACCGCTGATCTTTGCCACAGAACCTTTTTCCGCCAGGTTGCCGTAAAGTATCTGCAGGTGACCTGTTTTTTTGATAGGATCTTCCAGCGGATGAATGATATCCTGGGTCTGGAAATTTATTTCCGGTACCGCCGCCAGGTTTTCCGCCAGTGTTTTACCGGTCACCGTCAGGCAATCTCCGTGCAGCAATCCCTGGTTAAGCAGATATTTCATTACGGCGGGGATGCCGCCATGGTTATGCAGGTCCTGCATCAGGTATTTGCCGGATGGCTTAAAGTCTGCCAGCACAGGTATCCTGTCGCTGATCGCCTGGAAATCATCCTGTGTGATTTCAATGCCCACACTTTTGGCGATGGCTATAAAATGCAGCACCGCGTTGGTGCTTCCGCCCGTTACCATGATCACTGTAATCGCATTTTCAAATGCCTTGCGTGTCATGATATCGGATGGTTTGATATCTTTCTCCAGCAGGTGCCTGATAGCTTTGCCTGCATCCCTGCATTCTTTCTTTTTCTCGTCGCTTAAGGCCGGGTTAGAGGAAGAATACGGCAGGCTCATTCCCAACGCTTCTATAGCCGACGCCATGGTATTGGCAGTATACATACCACCGCAGGCGCCCGCACCAGGACAACTGTTCATTACGATCCCTTTAAAATCCGCTTCATCCAGCTTGCCCGCTATCTTTTGTCCCAGGGCTTCAAAAGAAGACACGATATTCAGGTCCTGTCCTTTGTAATGACCAGGAGCTATCGTACCACCATATACCATGATCGAAGGACGATCCAGGCGCCCCATGGCAATAAGGCTTCCGGGCATATTTTTATCACATCCCGGTATGGTTACTACCGCATCGTAATATTGGGCACCACAAACCGCTTCTATGCTGTCTGCTATAATATCCCGGCTTACCAGCGAGTAACGCATCCCGTCCGTACCATTGCTGATACCGTCGCTTACGCCGATGGTATTAAAGATCAATCCCACCAGGTCGTTATCCCAGATGCTTTGCTTCACCACTTTGGCAAGCTCATTTAAGTGCATGTTACAGGTATTCCCGTCCCAACCCATGCTGGCAACACCGACCTGCGCTTTCTTCAGGTCGTCATCTGTTAGCCCGATACCATACAGCATTGCCTGCGCAGCAGGTTGTGTAGGATCCTGCGTAATTGTCCTGGAATACTTGTTCAATGCATGCTCTTGCCCGTTAGTGCTCATCTTGTTTGAATTATTGATTTACTTAAACGTAAAATAGATTATACAAAAAAAAACCTCCTCGATGGAGGCGGGTTATATTAAATGTCGTTTTTGAATATTCAGATACAACTTCCTCCATTGATTGCGGAAACAATAATGACTACTACCACAACAATGGAAGAAGCTATATTATATTTCCGGTTTCTGTTCATGAAGAAAAATGTATACTGCGAATATAACCCACAATATTAAATAAACAAAGAACTTTTTTTATTGCTGATTTTTGATTTTGAGATTTCTGATACAGGCTTCACTAAAATCATAAATCAGCAATCCCCAAATCAATCATCTTTCCCTCCGGTCGAGATGACGATTTGGTGTTTATATAATCGTTGATTTCCTCAACTCCATATTGGTTTCATGTACTTTGCCAGGCACCTTATTACTAACAAATTCACATATCAGCTCACCCACGGTAGTAGTGGCATAGTAATTCACCGGGTCGATATCCTTGGTAACGAAATTGTGCTGCAGCGTCCAGTCTACCCCTTCACGCACCAGGTTGGCCTCGGCATTCAAACCAAAATGATCCAGCAGCATGGCAGCAGATAATATGGACCCCAACGGGTTGGCAATATCCTTTCCGGCTGCCTGGGGGTAAGATCCGTGGATCGGCTCAAACAATGCCGCGCCATTGCCGACGGAAGCAGAAGGCAGCAGTCCCAGAGAGCCTGCGATCACACTGGCCTCATCGCTGATGATATCGCCAAACATGTTTTCTGTCAGGATCACATCAAATTGCCTGGGATTTAAAATGATCTGCATCGCCGCATTGTCCACAAACATATAATCCACTGCTACATCCCTGTACTGGTCTGCCAGGTCCTGCACCACCCTTCTCCACAAACGGGAGGTTTCCAATACATTGGCTTTATCTACCAGCGTCAGCTTTTTGCGGCGTTGCATGGCATACTGAAAACCCAGGTGTGCTACCCGTTCTATCTCAGCTTCGGAATA
>CAKSVK010000142.1 GCA_934502905.1 uncultured Chitinophagaceae bacterium | reverse complement strand
ATCTCCAGGGCTGCCCGAGGGCTACCTAAGCCAGGATTCTGCATATCTGATCAGCATTAACAATCAATCTGTTGAGCTTTGGGAAAAATCAACGGAACGAAAAGTGTTTTCGAATCGATATACTAAATTTCAAGGTGGTATTAATAACGTGGTACTAAATAGAAATAATACTGTAATGCTGGTTGGTAACCTGGAAGGAGAGCTTACTAAGGTTGATTTTAAAAAAAAAGAAGGAAGATTGTTTGTCGGGGCTGAAGATCCTTTGGGAGACATGGGCAAAGTGGGATTCAGCAATAAAGAAAATTTTTTTTTCCTGTATTCTGATATTTTGGAAAGCACTATAATTTGGAATAATCGAGATCAATTTGTTGGGATCTACCCAAGGCCAACAGAAAGCAACGTAGAACTGTCAAGGGATCCGGAAACTAACAAGCTCTTTCATACGCATAATGAAAATTACAAAGTTGAGGCAATTGGAGACAGCATAATACTTATCTACTCTGGAACCAGGAGACAATTGCTTGACAGCATTAACCTCAGGCAATCAGTAATTCCATTTGAAGGAACCAAAGCTACGCAAAAACAAATAGCGTTTAGTGTTGGATTTGATGGACATACTGGACTCAGGATAACGGATAAAACAGCCTCTTTTAAATCATTAGAATCAATACCTTCAGAGACTGACGTTGATGGGTATACCTATGAGGCGTGGAATTCAAAAGGTGACACTGTCTTGGTAAGCTATTATAATCCGGGATTTGGCAATACAAGATATTTTGATGTGGATATAAAAAGTCCGGAATTTGACCCCAATTATTTGGATTCTATCAGGAATATCAAAGAGAATAAAAAGGATTCTGTATTAGGATCTACTGGGAAATATATCATCAAACTTCCAAAACCAACCATAGCCAGTGATTATTATGAATATCCTAAAAAAATAAAAGAAGTTTCCAAAGGCAGTCGGTATAAAAATATAATTCATCAAAAGATCCCTCTCGGGCTGGGCATCGATGCGGTTTGTTTAAGTCAAGATGGAAATTTCTTAATATGCTCCTACGGTACTTTTGGTGTAGAGTTAGTAGATTTAAAGAATGGTTTTGCTACAGGCGGCAGCTTTGGTGTTCAGTTGCCGGGGCTCAGTCATATTGACATTTCTGCGGATAATCAATACATGATTTTGGGTAACGATGAAGGAATATTTAGATTATACAGGTTTGATTTTTGGAAGACACACAACTATTTTCCCGAACCGTTGCTCACCATTATTGCCAGCCCAGATAGCACGTTGAGTTATATTATTCCGGGGAACTATTACTACGCCAGCAAGGATGTTCTTAAACGATGTTATTTTGTCCAAAGTCTTCAATCGATATCTCTTAGCCAATTTGACAATTACTTAAACCGCCCGGACCTGGTACTGGAAACAGTTTTCAATTTAGCAGGTAAATATGATACTTCAATAATTCTGGCGCATAAAAATGCATGGATTGAGCGGGTAAAATATTTAAATATTGACACATCTTTGGATATTGCAAAAGTCAGTTTTCCAGAGATTACAATAAAAAAGAAAGGAGGCTCAACTCAAACCGATGGCGTTAGTACCATTCAGCTAGCAATTCGGGCATCCACCGGGAATTCGCTTTTATCTAAAATTAATGTTTGGGTAAATGATGTTCCGTTATATGGAAAAGAAGGAATTGATATTCGAAATATCCATCGTAAACATATAGACACAACTATTACAGTAAATTTATCTTCCGGGGAGAACTTTATTGAAGCAGAAGCGGTTGACGTTAATCAGATACAAAGTGCGCGCATTAATTATGTTGTCGAAAATGAATCAAAGCTTCAAAAATCAAAATTATATTTCATTGGTATTGGCATTAATAAATTTAAAAATCTCGAAGACTCGTTAACTTTCAGCCAAAAAGACGTTCAGGATCTTGCAAAGATGTTTAAAGGAATATACCAGGATTCAATAGTTTTAAAAACGCTCTATAATGACAGCGCAACTGAAGAAAATATTCTGTCACTTAAACACTTACTCAAAAACACAAAGCCTGATGACAAAGTTATAATAGCTTATGCTGGGCATGGTGTCATCTTTGAAAAGAAATATTATCTCAGCTCGTACAATACCAACTTTAAACAGCCGGATCAAAATTCAATACTTTATGAAAATTTCGAAGCATTGCTGGACGGTATTCCCGCTCGAAAGAAACTAATACTAATTGACGCCTGTCACAGCGCTGAGTTCAATAGCGATGATCTTTCAAACAAGCAATCTGAAGATAGCACTAAGTCGCAAAGCCGTATTTCGGATAATAATTTGCTTTCTAAAATTAGTGCTCAGGCATTAATGCTTAGCCGATATGATTTAATGAAAGAGCTTTTCACAGATATGTCAAATTTCACCGGTAGCACTATAATTGCGGCTTCTAGCGCCTTAGAATACGCAATTGAAGATGAGCGCAATGAAAACAGCTATTTTACCAAATGCCTGTTAACGGCTCAAAAAAGGTTTCCAACGATGACTGTTGGCGCACTGGCGAAATTTTTATCTGACGAAGTTTTCCGCGAATCGGGAGGTAAGCAGCGACCCATTCACAGACGCGAGTTGCAACGCTTTGACTGGAATATTTGGTAAAATAACTTTGAACTTCCTTTCTGTACCGATGCAAGCGATAACCAGTGGATCGAAACGTCTTAAAGGCATGCTGTTTTAGTTTTTGACAAGATCAAGTTTGTCCGTCCTGAGGTGTATCTAAAAGTCTTCGTAAGTACTCATTTTGAAGATCCATTTTCAGAATATGTTTTTATCCTTTTTTGACTACTAAATGGCTCAATGCCGGATTATTAATAAGACGTTCCATTTCCGACTGAATAATATACTGTATATCCTGCTTGATCTGCAAGTAATTCCGTTGGATCATATTATTATCCAACTTGCGGATTACAGGTATCTCCTTATAGTTTTCTTCTTCTTTTTTCAGTGCTGCATGGTCATTAAGAATTTCACAGTAAAAGGCTTTCAGGTCTATTTTATTATCCGGATTATCTGCGACCAAACCCACGAACTCACCGGAACTTAGCGCAGAAATTTTAGACGGTGGTACAGCTGTTTCCAGTTGTTTAGAGCGGCTGATGGAAGTATCCCCACTATTTATGGAGTAACTTTCCCTGTCCTGCATGATCTTGCCAATTCTTTCTGACACCTGTTTTGCGGTGTCGCCAGAACTTTGGCCGGCAATAATATTACCACATATATTGATCAGCACTTCCGCCTGTTCTCTCGAATAATCTCTTCTTATCTGTTCTATTGATTGCACCCCAATGGTTGTCGATATTAAATTACTTCTGCCGGTTGCGACAACGGTATCCAGTGGCGTATATATAGTAGGGTACTCGTCAAAAACAAGGCTGCATTTTACTTTTCCTTTTTTATTCACAAGCTTCACTAAACGATTCACATACAGGGATAATACTGCTCCGTATATTTGTATCTTTTGAGGGTTATTGCCCATGCAGACCAGCTTTGGATCATCGGGATTGTTGATGTCAAGGTTGAAATCATTGCCGGATAAGACATAGTATAATTGTGGTGAAGCAAGCCTTGCCATCGCTACTTTTGCAGAAGCGATCTGCCCTTCCAATTGCTCCATTACATCATTGAGATAGGCATTCAAAAACGGATTAATCAATACCTCGCATTCTTTGGCGGCTTCAGTCCTGAAAAGAGTGAACAGGCTATCGTAGTCTGCCTGCATTAGCTCTATGACGTGGGGTAATGTGCAGTATGCACCATCGTTAAACTTTTTGAGATACCATATTATTGCAGTAACAAAATTTATTGGTGATTCGACAAAAAAGTCCCCCTGACGTTTCAACCACTCCCTGTTTAATCCCATCAGAATAGTGCGTGCAGATTCTGCTGCATCGGTAATATCGGTCATAGCCGATGGCTCCAACGGGTTGCAACGATGGGTGCGCGTCAGATCGTCAAAATTGATGACGTAGAAAGTCGGTGGCTTGGAGTATTTATGCCGCTGCTTTAACCAGGTGTTGTAAACAATCTTTGAGAGATCATCAAACTTGAAGTCATATACGAACATTGCAAAACCTTTGCTGATATGCTGCGTGATGACGTGGCGAATAACAAAATAGCTTTTTCCGGATTTTCTTCTCCTCCCCATCGGGATCCGGGGGAGCCCAGCAAGAGCAACCCCCGGAACGGATTTATTACATTAATTTTTGAATAACGGATTTTATTTTTAAGCCGGTAACGTGCTGGCAGGTTAATGGAATATTCGTTTTCCAAAAGCCTTTCCTCCTGGGGGAATGTTTCATTCTCCCTATTGAAAATATCCTTCGTATTGAGCCTGTTTTTAATAATACGTGACAGTAGGGTGCCGCCTGAAATCACTAGCAAGAAACCGATGGAAGTTAGGCTCATATAAAGAGCCGCTTTAGAAGAAATATCTGTTGGTAGCAACATGAACAGGTAACTGAAAAAATAAAGCAGCAATCCTGTGATGATATAGGCAAAAGCGGTTTTATAACTTAACTTTTCATCTTTACGTCCCTTGGCTCCTAATAGGGAAATTGCCAAAAAACCTAAGGCAATCAGCTTGGAATGATGAAAACTCCGAAACAGCCCCGTGTTATAGATATTACCCAGCAGCCGGTCTGAAAATTGGCTGACAAGCCCCCACCCGGCGAACGCTATGTAACAGTAATAATAAAAATGAATAATAAGAATAACAATGCTGATTAGCCTGGTCATATCCAGAATTTTCCTCAACGCCTGTTCGTTCTCTCCTGTCTGTATAGCCATGATCGTATCATTTCATCGGTTATTGAATAAATTTTTCTTTTTTTTCTTTTTCTTCTTCTTTTTCAACTGTTGTGGGACATAGTCGGAAGCAGATTCCGGTTGTAGTAGGATACCCAGTACATTTTCGGAGGATCCTGCATTAGTTGCAGGCTGTGGATCAGCCTTGAAAGCCTTGGTTTCGGCCGCAACGGTAGGCTGCGGCGGTAACCCAATAGAAGGTTTCAACGCGGGATGCGGCGGAAGCAAATCCGGCGTTGAAACTTCTTTTTGCAGGCATCGTTGTTGTATGGCCTTTGCGCTGTAGGGTTTACCCAACGCACTGCCGTTAAATACACATAGGGTTTTGTGATCCACGTATGTGACGCCGTAGATCAGACCGGCTTCATTTTGGTGCAGGAACATGTCTATACCTTTAGCAGCAAGTTGTTTTTGCAGCTCATTGAGTGTAGATGCATGACGTAGGAGTAATTTGTCTATTTCATTTTTGATGCGCGCTTTATGTGGCTGGCGCTTCGGCTCATTTGCACCAAATTTTGTCTTTAGAAATTTCCAGGTGGGTTTGTTGTAAAAATCACTGGCTTTTATAGGTACACCAATAGGTTTGCCCTCTTCATCGAGTATGCGATACACCAGACCGCCAGTTTTAAAAATCCTTGAATCTTCATCGCCCCGGTCAGCCATCACGTTGTACTGTTTCAGCACCGCGTTTAGCTCAGGCAGGCTGGTGTAGCGATATTTGTACAGTACTGCATCGAGCACGTTTGTGATAGCTCTTTTTGTTTCTGTGCGCCCGTATTGCGCTCTTTTTACATTAACTGGTTGCAGCTGGAATACCTCACGCCTGGCACGGGTATTCGCTACCACAAGGCCAAACATTTTTTCAATCTCCTTACGTGCAGGTTCGGATTTTCGTATGCCCAGGTGATGCAGATCTATACGATTACCATTGGCCAGAATATTAGTAGTAACAATATGCAGGTGGGGGTGGCCCGCATCGTGGTGCTGGTAAATAAGATAAGGTTGTTCACCAAAGCCTAACTTTTCCATATAGACTTTGGTAATTCCCGCCAGCTTTTCCTTGCTCAGATGTGTTTCAGAAGGGTCAAAATTGAGGGAAATATGTACATGCTTCCGGGCAATATCTTTGCGCAGCGCCGTTCTTTTCAGCAGGTAGCCTAACTTTATTTTAAGGCTCATTTCCTGTGCATCCAGGGGAAAATTTTCTGCACCAATACACTCTGCCACACCTTCTTTAACCTTGTTCTCGTTATAATTAAAAATACGATGCATTGAATGGCTTGGTCTAATCACTGTAACCATATCTCTACCATTTTTTTCACGTTATTGCGAACTTCCTCAATCTTATTGCTGACGATTTTTTTCTCCAGCTCATAAGTAATCAACCAGCTTCTGAATTCAGCTATCTTATCGAGCGTATGCAACTTTTTTACTGCTTGGTTGAAGTTGTTTCCGATGGCATTTAGCTCGCCACGCAGCCGGGTAAGTTCTGCCATTAAGTCATCCTGGGAGCTGTTGCGGTAAGTAGTAACTACTGGTTTATTGAACAGGCTATGGCGTACATAATCGCTCAGCTTCCGGCAAGTTGTTGCTTTCCATTTCTTTTCAATTTTTGCATATTCATCAGGTGTCAGCCGCAATCCGATAATACGTGTTCTCTTTACACTTTTCTTTTCCATCACCATTTCTTTTTTACACCTGCCCATGTAGCAGAAAACGTTATCAAACACAATAGATTCACTTTATTCACAAAGCCCACGAGTTCCGAGTAGAGGGCTTATAAAATCGGTTGTTAAACAACCGTTCATCTTGCCGATTGCAGGAAACATGCAATCTTTGAAGCTTCTAAAGGCTCAAGAAAACTGGAACCCGTTTCAGCTGCTCATAAAGAAAACACCTGTAACTGGCATTAACTTCTGCTGCTGATGTCGCATACATCACCTTAATTTTTGGTCCCTGCGCTTACTCTGAGACTGTCCGAAATTTGATAGCCAGTCATTGAGGTCTTTATAGTTTTTATACAGGCTGCTTTCATCTTTATATTTATCGCTTAGGGAAAGCGCACGATGACTGCAATTTTGTCCGGTGGTATCCCTGTCCAGGTATAACCTGATAGCCTTATGTTTTTCCATAAACGGACGGGCCACTTCAAAGAAGGATACAGAGTTAAGCACTACAAAATCAAATCGGTCTTCGGGCTCATTTTTATGGATAGCTTTTAGGGAAAGAAAATCCATAAAGCCCTCAAAAACGATAACCTCATCGGCACCGTTATTAAAGCTGGTAATACCCTTTGGAAAGCTGCTTGCCTTGAAGTAAGGGTTGCGTATTTCAAAGCCCCCGTAATCATTCCGGAAACCGATACCATAGTAGACTTTTCCGTTGATTTCATAATGGACTTCCCTGCAATAGCGGCTAGCAATATCAAAAGGTATACGCCGCTGTTTTAGGTAGTTCAGAAGTGCATTGGAGGAAAGATTGGAATCACTTAAAATTTTGATCTGGTTTTCCGGTTCATTTTTTATGACAGGTCGCCCGGTGGTAAACTTTTGAAGAGAAAGACTACCGTTTAAATGCTCAAGCAATTCTGCTACGGTGCAGTTGTGGTACATGACAGCAAAATCAATCAGGTTACCACCCTTGCCCATACCGTGATCATACCAGCGGTTCAGCTTTCGGTTGACTTTGAACGAAGCTGTTTTTTCATTTCGTAACGGAGACAAATACCAGTAATCATTATTCCTGATCTTTGACGGTTCATATCCTAATTCGGTAAGGTATTGAACCATATCTATGTCCCTGGCCTCGTTGAGGGAAATCTTGTTGTTCCTGAAATTCATAACCACATTTTTCAAACACACAATTCAGTTCTCATTGCGAATTTAAACAGGTGGTACGGGATTTACCCATCCTCATCATATTTTAATGGGGATATCCGCACCCGCTAAACTTATCTTTGCAGCATGAAGATTGTTTAAAAAGTAAATGTGTGATGATGATGACAACAAATGACGTAGCCAAAGTTTACGATACTATTTTAAGTATCCCTGGCATGAACGAAACAGTAAAAATTGATATGAAGATCTCCCGAAAAAACGTATTGCTGCTGCATGGTGTTATCAAAAGAGGGTTGATCTCCAAAGACGAGGATAAATTGCTTGAAAGCATTCCAGCCGAAACCCTGGAAGAATTACAGAAAGTTGCTGACGATTATCTCGCAAAAGCAGGCTTAACAGAGCTGAGTGAAAAGCTAAAGGCACTTAATATAAAATAGCAAAGGCACCCCTTTTTTAGTCAGTGCTATTCTTGTGCCTTTCGTAAGAAGAAAAAGAAGAAAGGCAGGAGGTTGTGAAAATGTCTGTTTAATCGTAACAAACATTTTCACTATTAAGCTATATCATCTTAGCAAGATTTCCAAGTTGTCCTAATTTCAACTTTAAATCCTCAGTCCAAGGCAAACCTATACAAAGACGCATACAATTTTGAAATTGATTTTGCAAAGTAAACATTCTACCCGGAGCAATGCTGATACGCTTTTTAAGAGCATAATTATACAGTTCCGTTGTATCTATTTCTTTCGGAAGCTCTACCCACAGGGCAAGTCCGCCTTGCGGTTGGCTTATTTTAGTTCCCTGTGGAAAATAGTCGGCTATGGCAAGGGCGTAATGCTGATAATTTTCCTGTAATGTTTTTCGGAAATGGCGAAGATGATTTTCATACCTGCCTGTCATCAGAAAATTCCCAACGGCTTCGTGAATTACAGAGGTAGCAGATAAAAAATGTATGAGTTTTAATTTTAGTATTTGGTCTTTATATTTTCCCGGAGCAACCCAACCGACACGATAACCCGGAGCAAGTGTTTTTGAAACAGAACCGCACCACAAAACATTTCCGTCCGTATCAAAAGACTTACAACATTTTGGATGTTCAGAGCCAAAATGAATGTCGCCATAGGTGTCATCTTCAATAAGCGGAATATTATGTCTTGACAAAAGGGTTACTATTTCTCTTTTGCTTTCATCGGGCATACAATATCCCAAAGGCGTGTTGAAATTTGGCACTAAAAGACAAACGTTTATTTTAGGCAATAACTTTTTCAGTGCATCAATATCAATTCCGCTAACAGGGTGTGTTGCAATTTCCAACACATTTAAACCTAAACTAACGGCAAGTTGCAGAATACCTGGATAGCAAGGGCTTTCTAATGCTATGGTATCACCACGTTTGGTTAATGCCATAAGGCACAGAGCCAAAGCATTCATACAGCCGTTAGTTGTTATCAAATCGCTTTCTTTCAAATTACCTTTCCAAGCCAATGAACGAGCCGATACCATTCTTCGCAGTTTTACATTGCCCTGCAATGGTTCGTATTCCGTTCCACCTTCTTTTAGTTCTCTTGTGGCAAGTACGATTTCTTTTTTCAGTTTTGCCAATGGTAACAGATTGCCAGACGGAACACCAAAGGAAAACTGCATTAAATCA
>CAKSVK010000141.1 GCA_934502905.1 uncultured Chitinophagaceae bacterium | reverse complement strand
GGACTGGACACACTCATCGCAACTGCGAGAAGTAATAAGGTTGCGGTTTGCTTAGGCTTCCAGGACTTTAGTCAGTTAACCCGTGATTATGGCGATAAGGAAAGCAAAGTAATACAGAATACCGTTGGTAATATTTTCAGTGGTCAGGTCGTTGGCGAAACCGCCAAAAGCCTAAGCGAGCGTTTCGGTAAAGTGTTACAGAAACGGCAAAGCCTAACCATTAACCGCAATGATAAATCCACGTCCATATCCACACAAATGGACAGCCTCATACCTGCCTCCAAAATTTCAACCTTGACACAGGGTATGTTTGTGGGTTCAGTTTCCGACAACTTCGATGAGCGCATCGAGCAAAAGATTTTCCATTCTGAAATAGTGGTGGACAACGAAAAGGTTGTCGCCGAAACCAAAGCCTATAAAAAAATACCGCAGATATTGTCCTTTGCCGATGAAAACGGAACCGATAATATGAAACAGGAAATTGAGAGCAATTACAAGCAGGTGAAAGCGGATGTTGTACAGGTCGTTGAAAGTGAAATGGAACGTATTAAGAATGACCCCAACTTGCAGCACTTATTGCAGCAAGAGTAACCGTAAGGGAACATAAGAAGTTGCCATCAAAACAGAGCTAATTATTTTCCCGTCCCTTTTCAAAATATCTATTTAATTAAAAATCACCTATTTACAATTACTATAATTTTTGGCTTTTAATACTAAAATATTTAGTGTTAAATTTGTTCTGTGATTGGTAAACAAGAAAATATTATAACACAATTACGACAGGATATTCTACGCATGCAGGGACAGCGACCCACAACAGGTCTGCATGTCGGGAAAGTAGCGTTAGGGCCTATCCTGGATGCTTTTCCTCACAATATTTTTCCAATCGGCGCTGTACACGAGTACATTACAACAACACCTGCCACAACTGCAGCTACTACTGGTTTTATCGCTGGTATTTTAAGCGGACTGATGGAAAATAGCGGCCCCTGTGTCTGGATCAGCCCGGATCGTATATTATTTCCACCGGGCTTCAGCAGTTTCGGACTGGAACCGGAGCGCATTCTTTTTGTCAATGCAAAAAAAGAAAAGGATATCTGCTGGGCAATGGAAACCTGCCTGCAAATGGACGGTTTGTCAGCGGTAGTCAGTGAACTGCCCGCCATTGATTTTACCATATCGCGCCGGTTACAACTCGCTGTTGAAAAAAGCGGGGTAACGGGCTTTGTGCTGCGCACTAATCGGAACCTGCATCCCACGGCCTGTGTCAGCCGGTGGCAGATCTGCGCTGCAAGCAGCTATCACCTGCAATCCCTGCCCGGCGTTACGCTTCCTTGCTGGAATGTAGAATTGCTCAAAGTTCGTGGTGGCAATACCGGAGCCTGGAAACTGGCATGGATGAACGGTTCGTTCCATCCGGTACCGGAACCCGCCACTGTACAATATCAAACACCTCTGCGAAAAATCAGTTAGTATGTCCCACAGGTTTGTATCCATATATTTTCCGCATTTAGTTACGGAAGGGATGATCCGCCGCCGCCCGGATTTAAAAGAAATGCCTTTTGTACTCGCGGCTCCTGATCATGGCAGAATGCGCATTACTGCCGTTTGCCAGGCGGTGCAGTCCCAGGGTATTCATCCCGGTATAGCCGTTGCAGATGCAAGGGCTTTGGTTGCCGGTTTGCAGGTAATTGATGATCCGCCTGACATGGCAATAAAGCTGCTTACCGGCCTGGGCCATTGGGCCGTTCTTTTTACACCTTTCGTTTCAATTGATACACCGGACGGGCTGATTTTAGACGCCACCGGCTGTACCCACCTCTGGGACGGCGAACCAAACTACCTGGAAGATATACGAAAGCGGTTAGAAATTTTTGGCTACACCGCGCGTATCGCTATTGCCGGAACTGTTGGCGCTGCCTGGGCGCTGGCCCGGTATGGCAAGCAGCCCCTGACAATCATGGCTCCAGGTGAAGAGAAGGCAGCTATACGATCACTGCCCCCGGCGGCGTTGCGGCTGGAAGCTGCCGTTGTGGACCGGCTACAGAAACTGGGCTTATATACCATCGGACATTTTATGGATATGGGACGTTCCATCCTGCGCCGCAGGTTTGGCACCCGCTTACCCGAACGTATCGACCAGGTGTTGGGCAGGAAAAGCGAGCCTTTAATCTTGCTGCAACCTGTTGAACCCTTCCAGGAACGGCTACCTTGCCTGGAACCGGTGGTTACCCGCTATGGCATTGAGATCGCTTTACAGCAATTGTTAGATATGCTTTGTAACCGTCTTGCAAAAGAAGGGAAGGGACTCCGCAAAGCTATATTCAAAGCCTGGCGTATTGATCACAATATTCAAACCATTGCTATCGGCACCCACCAGCCTTCGCATCAGCCTGCTCATCTCTTTAAACTCTTTGAGCTAAAAATAGACCAGGTCGAACCGGCGTTAGGCATTGAACTGTTTACACTCGAAGCGCAGCAGGTAGAAGATGTAACGGCGCTGCAGGCAGCGTTCTGGCATAACAGCAGTCTCGGCGATCACCGGCTCGCGGAGCTTTTAGACAAGCTGACCGGCAAATTAGGTAACGGTGTGGTACATCGTTACCTGCCGGATGAGCATTACTGGCCGGAACGATCTTTTAAGGAGGCTGCATCCCTTAACGAGCCACCCACCACCCACTGGCCGGATCGTCCCCGTCCTGTCCGGCTCCTTAAAAATCCCGAACTGGTACAGGTAGCAGCGCCGATCCCGGATTACCCGCCGATGCACTTCCGGCATAAGGATAAGTTACACACGATCAAAAAAGCAGACGGGCCGGAACGTATCGAAGCGGAATGGTGGATTGCTGAAGGAGAGCATAGGGATTATTATGTAGTGGAAGATGAAGCAGGCGAACGGTTCTGGCTTTTCCGGCTGGGACATTACGATGGAACGAAACCACATCGCTGGTATTTACATGGCTTTTTCGCATAAAAGAATAAGGAAGGTATGCGGTACACCGAATTACAGGTTACATCCAATTTCAGCTTTTTGCGTGGCGGCTCTCATCCTGAAGAACTGGTCTCGCAGGCGGCAGCATTGGGTTATACGGAGATCGCTATTACTGATCATAACACCCTTGCCGGAGTGGTACGCGCCCATACGGCTGCCAAAGCCAGCGGGATGCGCATTATTGTAGGCTGCTGCCTGGATTTACAGGACGGGACTTCGCTGCTGGCTTATCCCACAAATATAGATGCCTACGGGCGGCTTTCTCATTTGCTCACTACCGGCAACCTGCGCACCGAAAAAGGCAAATGTCTTCTTTACAAAAAAGATATTTATGCCTATAAAGAAGGACTATTATTTGCGGTGATACCACCGGCCAAACTAAACGCCAATTTTGAATATGAACAGTCCTTTATACAAGCATTGCAGGAATACAGCGAAAATTTACACGGTCAGATATACCTAACGACAACCCGCTCTTACCACGGTGATGATGTTAAAAAGATGTACCGGCTTGCTGAGCTGTCCGATCATTACAATGTTCCTTTACTCGCTACCAATGATGTGCATTACCATGATGCAGCTCGCAGGCAATTGCAGGACATCTTGACCTGCACCCGTGAAAAGCTAACTATCTATAATGCCGGTTATTTGTTATGCCAGAACGCAGAACGCTTTTTAAAACCGGAGCAAGAAATGCTGCGCCTGTTCAGGCACTACTCCGATGCTATTACCAACACCCAGAAAATAGTAAACACCTGTATCTTTTCACTCGATGAATTAAAATACGTTTACCCACAGGAAATTACCACTGAAGGGCGTACGCCCCAGGAGCAACTGTCACATTTTGTATGGAAGGGTGCTCATGAAAAATTTGGTGAAACCGTTCCCGAAAAGATTATAAAATCCATTAATTATGAGCTGGACTTTATTGAAAGAAAAAACTATGCTGCTTATTTTTTAACGATTTATGATTTTGTTCAGTTTGCCAGAAGCAAAGATATCTTGTGCCAGGGACGTGGTTCAGCCGCTAATTCGGTGGTCTGCTATTGCCTGGGTATAACTTCGGTAGACCCCTCAAAATTCAAATTGCTATTCGCACGCTTTATGTCGGATGCCCGTGATGAACCCCCGGACGTGGATGTCGATTTTGAGCATGAACGTCGCGAAGAAGTCATGCAATACATTTACGGAAAGTTCGGGCGTGATCGTTCAGGTATTGTGGCGACAGTAACACAAGTTCATTATAAAGGCGCGGTAAGAGACGTTGCAAAAGCAATGGGGCTTTCAACAGATATGATTGATATACTCGCCGGTTGCAGTGGCACGCATGGCGAAGGAGTGAATGAAGACCGTATCCGGGAGCAGGGATTAAATCCCGATGATCCTTCCTTAAGGAAGGTATTGGAATTAACGAAACAGTACATTGGATTTCCACGCCAGTTGGGACAGCATACTGGGGGATTTGTGATCTCACAAAATAAGCTGTCCTATATCTGCCCGATCCTGAATGCCCGAATGAAAGACCGCACAAATATCGAATGGAATAAAGATGATATAGATGCGTTGGGGCTATTAAAAATTGATGTGCTGGCGCTGGGTATGCTTACCTGCATTAGAAAATGCTTTGACCTTGCTAAGCAACATTACGGGCTTGATCTGACGCTGGCCAATGTGCCGCAGGATGACGTGCGGGTATATGATATGATCTGCCGGGCAGATACTATTGGCGTGTTCCAGATCGAAAGCCGGGCGCAGATGTCCATGTTGCCACGCCTGCGGCCCCGTTGTTTTTATGACCTGGTAATCGAAGTAGCTATTGTGCGACCCGGGCCGATACAGGGCGATATGGTGCATCCTTATCTGCGCCGCAGGAACGGGCTGGAAGCGGTTGAATATCCTTCCGAAGAGTTAAAAGAGATACTTGGCAGAACGCTCGGCGTCCCACTTTTCCAGGAGCAGGCAATGGAAATTGCAATTGCGGCAGCGAGCTTTACACCTGCCGAAGCGGACGCTTTGCGTCGTAGCATGGCGACTTTTAAGGCACAAGGAATGGTAAAACAATTTCATGATAAGCTGATCGGCGGCATGTTAAAAAATGGATATACGAAAGAATATGCTGAAAAGGTTTTTAAACAATTGGAGGGCTTTGGTTCCTACGGGTTTCCAGAAAGCCACGCGGTCAGCTTTGCACTCTTGGTATATATATCGAGCTGGCTTAAATGTTACTATCCGGACGTCTTTGCGGCAGGGCTGCTTAATAGCCAACCTATGGGCTTTTATGCACCTGCACAGATTGTAAAAGATGCACAAAAACACGGAGTTAGTGTTCGTCCTGTGGACATTAATTATTCTGGATGGGACAATACACTGGAAGAAAGGGATGGACACTACTGTGCACTTCGTTTAGGGTTCAGGCAGGTAAAAGGCGTACGAGAAACCGATATGGAAGTGCTGATAGCTGCCAGAAAAAAGCCTTTTACCTCTATTAACGAATTACTGGACGCTGGCGTATCCATCGCAGTAATAGAGAAGCTGGCTGACGCTGACAGCTTTCGCTCAATTGGGTTAGACAGAAGAAAAGCATTGTGGGAAATCAGCGCACTTGCCGATCATCCACAGGGTGTATTTAAAGGACAGCTCTCCGAAAGCACGATGGAAGATCCGGTAGCCTTACCGGAAATGACACCTTCTGAACATGTAGTGCAAGACTATAGCAGCATTTCGCTTTCCCTTAAAGCCCATCCCGTTAGTTTTGTAAGAACACAATTAGCCTCTGAACGAATTGTTTCAACCGCTGAATTAACTCAAATGCCAGATGGCGCCTTTGTAAAGGTAGCTGGTCTTGTGCTGGTGCGGCAGCGACCTGGTACCGCATCGGGCATTTGCTTTATTACCATTGAAGATGAAACCGGCAGCGCCAACCTTGTCGTATTCCGAGATTTGTTTGAACAATACCGAAAGGACATCCTTCAGGCAAAGCTCCTGATGGTATCAGGTAGATTGCAGCGCGAAGGTGAAGTCATTCACGTTGTCGTTCAGCAATGTTTTAATTTGTCAGCTTTACTGCGAAAACTAATCCCTTCGCCCCATGAAGATCCGCAGGTTTCGACACTTTGCAGAGCCGATGAAAAAGACGGAATGATGCATTCTACTAATGGCAGAAATGATATTTCTAAAAAAGCGATACAGGGGACTTTATTTCCATCAAGGGACTTTAAATGAAAATTGCAAATTGAACTGAATTATTGCGCTCTTAAATCAGGGAGGTACTTTAGTGTATACTCATTATAAAAACATCACTTCATATTATTGCGGAAAAAGTTAGATGAAAGCTATAAAACAAACCATCATTTATTATAATATCCAAACTCAAGCGTTTTTGTTATTGTACCACTCTTACCCAAAGTATTCGCTTCGATAAATATTGTTTTGGTCGTATCTACCCTTGAATCTGCTATGAAAGTCATATCAGTCAATTTACCATCCGCATTTGTTCTTATATCCAGGGCATTGGCGAAATTGCCCACAACAATTCTGGTATTCGATGAAGAAAGCTGAAAAGCGTTAAAGATCACTCGCAGTCCCTCAGAAATATTAGAGGTTTGGTTGTGATCGAACAAGACGATTTGAAGTTTAAGCGGATCTTTCAGATTATAGGTTGCCACATTGCCAGACATTGCGATCACAGAAGGCAAAGCTGCATCCATCTTATAAATAGCAGTCTTAGTTGCTATTACCTTATCATTCGTCTTTACAGTCGCAGTAATATAGGTATTGCCATCAATCCGGGGTACCTTAAAAAAAGATGTTGCCGTATTTCCTTCAAATGCCACTTCATTCATTAGGATATTTCCTTTACCAGCTGTTGTAAACGCAACTATTGTATTTTCATACTTTTCTTTTTTTCCAGTGACCGTCAACCGTATTTCAGAATGACCGTCTGCCTGTACACCAGCTGTATCAGAAAGTAAAAAGTCAAATCCATCCTTAAATGAGGATGGCGTATAGACTATTGATTTTTCAGTAAGTAATTTGGCATTTTCATCTTTGATTTTCGCAGTGAGGTAATAGATATTTTCTTTTTCGTCTAATCTAAGATAAGTTGTAGCGTACTCCTCCTCAAATGCAATTGTCTCGGCAGATAATTTACCCTTATCAGATTTAAACTCTACAGTGAACCCTTTTTTTGTGTCCACCAGCTTCCTGACAGACAGTTTGATTACAGCGTCCTTGCTGATTGTAATTCCCGAAGTATCTTCTAATATAAATTCAAAGGAATTATCAATCGAAAAGGCCTCTTCTTTTTTACATCCCAGGAACATAATAAAAAAGAAAACAAAAGAGATGTAGTAATATCTGTTCATAAGCTGTTTAAGTTTAAATCAGATCTAATCTTAAATTTACGCTAGCCAAAAATTGATCGTTCATATTGGTAATAGTTACAACGAATCTTGTCACAACTTCCGCCGGGTCCACCAGTTTCTTGAGTATAAATGGTACAAACTTGTACTTAGCACTGTATATTGACTCGCATAAAATTTGGTCATTTTCATAATTAATATCTTCGTTACCTTCAATTGCTAAAAATATAAAATCGGTTGGGTCCTTTAATCCTACTTTAATCTTGACTCTTCGGGACTCCCAGACGTGATCTGACCAGTCTATTCTAAAGTAAAGTAAACCGGTGTCGCTTCCTTCACAATTAAACTGATAGTTGCCGTTGACTTTACTCAACTTCGTATACTTGGTCTTTGTAAAAATCTCAGATTCCATGCATAAAGAATTTAAAGGTTAAAAACTTTTACCGCATCTCCCAAAACTTTCAGGAAATTAATATCGATCCCGGCAGATACATAAACAGCGGGGCGTACACTATACCGATCAACCAGTGGATTGGTCCTATTCGACCGGTACAGGATTGTTCCCGTATTGACTCGCATAAGCCTGGTAAATCTTACTCCCACCCCTAACATTAGATCCCGATTGACTTTATTTCCCAAAATGGAATAGGTATTTTCTGGCCTGGTCGACAAAAAATTACTAACTCCCGCTTGTATACTAAACATTTTTCGGAACTTGTTCCAGCCTCTAAATGATCTCAGCGGCGCATTCTTATTTACTGGCGCAAAATAAAAATTGGCCATGTAATACGTAAATACAGAAGAGAACCCTGTGGCGCCACCAATACCTGTTTCGATGCTTATATAGGGAGATCGTTCAGTTTCTACTTCCGGTAAGGATATTACACTTTGGGTCAAGGTTTGAGAAACTATAATATCAATTATTCTTTTCTGCATTTCCAGCATAGCATTCGAATTATTCCTTTCAGCTTCATCAAGTTTTGGATATACATACTCTATATTAATCAGGCCATTTTTTAAAGCGTTAAAACTGTCATCCCTAAATAATTTGTATTCTTTACCATCAACTGTAAGCCGCACGATGCCACTATGCAACTTTTTTACTAACGAGATAACAAACATTGCAGAAGGAATATCATAGGATGTCACAGGTATGAGTAATTTGTCTTCGATTTTTAATTGCCCATTTAAAACCTTCTCCAATCGATCTGACTTTATCGCTAAAAGCTCCAATACTTCCAAGCCATCCTTTAATGTATAATCCTTAAAGGGTATAATAGATTTGTCGACAGGATCCAGGAGTTCTTTTTTAAATGCCTCATCCCATACCGATTCTGTTAAGAAAAGTCGATTAACTTGAGCGATAATAGTATCCTTTGCTTTTTCTAACATACGTTTAATGGCAGGAGCTCCAACGGTATCATGTTCAATAACTTCCTCTCTGTATTTCCTAATGTCATCCTTAACGCCTTGTAATACATTATAAAATGATCTATAATCCTTATAACTTGTAAAATATGGTTTTCCGTCAGGCCGATATAAAGAATCACCGGGGCTAATAGAAATATGCTCCAAAATAATTTTATCAATCTCCGTGTAAAGTGACTGCCGCTTAATCGAATCAATACTTTCTAAGGCATTCTTCTCGCAAAAGATGCTGATCGCATTAATGATTTTATCTCTTAACTCTTTCTGATAAGCGGCCTCTTTTGATATTTCTCTTTTTGTATGAAGGTTAAAATTATAGGGCATATTTGGATGGAGTCCAGGACAGTATAACGTGGCAACACCATTGATAACTGGTACTTCAACTGAGTGGTAGAGCGAATCGCCATTGTTGATCTTCGGCAGTGTCACCCAACCTTTTTTATTCTTGAAATCTTTGACACCATAGCTAAACTTTATACTTCGGTAGCCGTTCAGCCCTGACACCTCGATATAGAAAGGAATATCAAACGGAATTTCCTGTTTATTAAGCCAGGGATCATCCATGCTTATCTTTACTATTTCCAGTTTCATTCCCTTCTGAGCATATAAAG
>CAKSVK010000140.1 GCA_934502905.1 uncultured Chitinophagaceae bacterium | reverse complement strand
GTAAGGGCTTTAGCTTTATATGGTCTCAGCCTCCGGGCGCAGTTTGCCGATAATTTCGCGCAAAGCCACCATAAAGCGCCAAAACCGCACCAGCAATCCATTTTTGAACCACTTCTTTCTTTGTGATCATCGCCTTGTCCTTTTGCGGGCTTTGCGTGGCAGCTTTATGCAAGATCGGCTCTAACCTGTAAACTTTTTTAGGACAAGTCACATTTCTATAAAATACCCCGGAAGGAGTTTAACTTGAATAGCCACCGGTTGCACCAGCGGTAAGAATACCCAAAATTTATATTGAATCCGCCGCGGCGGATTCAACAAAAACCTCTACACATTACCCCCAACTTCGTTGGGCACTACTCAAATTCAAGCCCTCCGGGCTTAAATTGACTTGTGATGTCCCCACCGACCGTAAAACAAAGATTTGGAATGCACCCGGCACATTCAAGATGAAAATCTTTTCGTAATTTCCGGCATTCCAATAATTAACTATCAGCATGCAGAAAATTTTCCTACTCATTGTTCTTTCGGCCTTTTGCTTCCAGCACCTGGAAGCCCAGAAGCTCCAGGACCAGGCGGCAAAACAGGCAACAACGCTTTTACCGGACCTGATAAAATGGAGACGGCACCTTCACCAATACCCGGAATTGTCCAACCGGGAATTTAAGACCGCAGAATACGTGGCCGCACATTTACGGAGCCTGGGACTGGAAGTTACTACGGGAGTAGCCAAAACCGGGGTAGTGGCTATCTTAAAAGGAGGCAAACCCGGACCTGTTATCGCCCTGCGGGCAGATATGGATGCGTTGCCTGTGAAGGAAAGGGTTGAACTGCCCTTCGCATCGAAAGAAGTAGCAGAATACCTGGGAAAAGAGGTGCCGGTGATGCATGCCTGCGGTCATGACACCCATGTGGCCATCCTGATGGGAACAGCCTCTATACTGAGTACGATGAAAAAAGAAATAAGCGGTACGGTAAAATTCATTTTTCAACCTGCAGAAGAGGGGCCTCCCGGTGACGAAGAAGGCGGAGCACCCCTGATGATCAAAGAAGGCGTTATGGATAACCCCAAAGTAGATGCCATTTTCGGGCTGCACATCAATTCACAAACGCCTATCGGAACGATAAAGTACAAAACAGGAGCGGAAATGGCTGCGAGTGACTGGTTCACCATCAAAATAAAAGGCAAACAATCCCACGGCTCACAACCCTGGGGAGGCATAGACCCGATCGTAATCGCCTCGCAGGTGATACAGGGATTACAAACGATCGTCAGCCGGCAGCAGAACCTTACCAAAGCACCCGTGGTGATCACGGTGGGAAAAATAAATGCCGGCGTACGCAGCAATATCATTCCCGAGGAACTGATCATGGAGGGCACTATCCGGACACTTGACAGCGACATGCAAAAGGACGTGCATGCCCGCATCCAAAAAACGGTGGACAATATTGTTGCGGCCAGTGGCGCTACCGCGGAAGTGATGATCGATACCAAAACAAAAGTCACCTTCAATGACCATGAGCTGGTAAAGCTGACATTGCCTTCCCTGGAAAAAGCGGTGGGAAAAAACAATGTACACGAAACAGAATGGACAACCGGCGCAGAAGACTTCTCCTTTTTCGGGGACAAAGCGCCAGCCTTCTTTTTCTTCCTGGGGGGAATGCCTGCAAACGGGGACCCTCTAAAGGCAGCGCCGCATCATACCCCTGATTTTTTCATTGATGACAGCATGCTGGATGCAGGCGTAAAGGCCTTTTGTAATATTGTACTGGATTATCCGTCTGTTATAAAAACGAAAAAATAAACCATAATCCTTATATTTAATACCCAGACCCCGGAAAGCTCCAGTCCACTTATGCCACTAATTTGGTAAGTGGCATATTCATAATAAGCGTTAAATTTGCCGTCCGCCTAAACGAAAAGTATGCCTGAATTTAAACATAGACAGTTTATTGAATTTGAGAAACCTATCAAAGAGCTTTTTGAACAGGCCGCTCAATTAAAGGAAATGGCTGAAAAAAATCCCAAAGTAGATTATACCGATGCCATTCGCCAGATCGAGGAGTCAATTGTAGAAAGAAGAAAAGAAATTACCCAGCACCTCACTCCCTGGCAGCAGGTGCAGCTTAGCCGGCATCCGGACAGACCTTATACGAATGCATACATAAAACGGATGCTGACCGACTATATAGAGTTATTCGGGGACAGAAATGTAAAAGACGATAAGGCGATAGTGGGTGGTTTTGGATTGCTGGACGGAGAGACCGTCATGGTTATTGGACACCAGAAGGGGATCAACACAAAAATGCGGCAACTGCGGAACTTCGGCATGGCAAATCCCGAAGGATACAGAAAGGCATTGCGGTTAATGAAGCTCGCAGAAAAATTTAATAAGCCTGTTATAACCCTTATTGATACCCCGGGCGCCTTCCCGGGAGCAGAAGCGGAGGAACGCGGACAGGGAGAAGCTATTGCCAGGAATATTTACGAAATGATGCGTTTACGCGTCCCGGTTATATGTGTCATTATTGGAGAAGGGGCCAGTGGGGGTGCACTCGGAATAGGAGTGGGTGATAAAGTGCTGATGCTGGAGAATACGTGGTACACTGTTATATCGCCGGAAAACTGCAGCTCCATATTATGGCGCAGCTGGGAAAAGAAGGAAGTAGCTGCCGAACAATTGAAGTTGACCTCAAAAGATATGAAATCTTTCGGGCTGGTAGACGAAGTGGTTCCGGAACCCAGCGGGGGCGCACACTGGAATTACGAAGAAGCTACAGCATACCTGAAGCAACATATCCTTGCTTTGCTAAAAGAGCTTAAGACCATAGATCCTGACGAACGGATCAGGCAGCGTATTGAGAAGTACAGCAAAATGGGCTTTTGGTCAGAATAACAATTTTATAGTTTAACTTTATACCCCCAAATTCATCAGGAATAATGTCATTACGAGTTCAGCTCAGAGGAACAGGTGTTGCCATCGTTACACCTTTTCAACAGGATTACAGTGTTGATTATACTGCTCTTGAAAAGGTGATCAATTTTGTTATAGAAAATGGCGTAGAATATATAGTAACCCTTGGCACTACAGGGGAAACCCCTACGCTCAGCAAGGAGGAAAAGAAAGCAATAGCTGAGTTTACATACGAAAAAATAAACGGAAGGGTTCCGGTTATAGTAGGCATCGGCGGAAATAACACTGCCGAGATCGTACGGGAATTAAAGGCCTTCCCGCTGAAAGAAGCTGTTTCAGTGTTAAGTGTAAGCCCGTACTACAGCAAGCCTTCACAGGAAGGACTTTACCAGCACTACCAGGCGCTGGCAGACGCTTCGCCCAAACCCGTATTGCTGTATAATGTACCCGGAAGGACGGGGCGCAACCTGGCCGCTGCCACTACGCTGCGCCTTGCAGAGCATGAAAATATCATTGGGATAAAAGAAGCTTCAGGAGATATGGCACAGGCCATGGAAATACTGAAGCACCGCCCCGAAGAATTTCTCGTGGTAAGCGGCGATGACCTGCTGGGACTTCCATTGATAGCATGCGGAGGAGATGGCGTGATAAGCGTAATTGCCAACTGCATGCCGGCACAATATTCCGGCATGGTACGCCATTCGCTTGACAACAGGTTTGCCGAAGCCAGGGAAATAAACAACAGCTTGCTGGAAGTATATGATATGCTGTTCGTGGAAAATAATCCCGCGGGCGTAAAATCGTTTCTCAGCAATATGGGGTTGATACAAAATATCCTGCGCCTGCCCGTATTACCGGTGAGCGAAGCCCTTCACGCCAGAACCAACCAGTTCCTGAAAGCGCAATTGGTTTCATAGGTACCGTGAAGGTTACATAAGGGCACATGCCATATCAGATAAAATATCTCCCGCAGACCTACGCTGATGCTTCCGGAAATGAGGCAGATTTTTGAGGCAATATCCAAAGTATTACCAATCGCTTCTGTAATTCCGAAGACCTTCTTTTCCCTGCTGCACTACGTGCATACGAAATCTGCGTGTATCCACAGGACAATATTCAGCATACCGTAGTAGAGAAAACAAAAAAAGGTTGTCCGTAAGCCGGGAACAACCTCTTTTTATCAGGACAGGATTAGCGATGCGCTAATACCCCTGGTTCTGCGGGAATGCACCTGGTTCTGACCGGTCTATCTGGGTTTGGGGAATAGGCCTTACAAGATGCATTGTATTCACGTTTGCCGCTGCCTGGGGATTATGTGCCTTTACACGTTCCACCAGGTTTCCCCAACGCTTCAGGTCCATCCAGCGTATCTGCTCGCCTGCCAGCTCCCGGGCCCTTTCTTCCATTAAGAATTCAAAACCCATTTGAGCGGGCGTAATTTTCATCGCCTCTTTCCGGCCTTCAAAGCCGGCTCTTTCCCTCACCATATTAACAGCGTCTGTCGCATCCCCGATTCTGTCGTCTCCCAGGTAAGCCTCCGCCAGCATCAAATAAGCATCTGCCAGCCTGTACACAAAATAGTCGCGGCTACCAGACTCGTAGGTCATGTCAGGACGCTTGGTGTCAAAAAATTTCGTAAGCGTAGGGAACAGCGCTTCGTCGTAGCGGCTCGGTACCAACACCTGGTAAGGCTTTGCCGCTCTTTGTGCAACGGGCATTTCATATCCCGGGATAAAAATGGTGGTATCTCCCAGCTCGAAAGTGACAGTAGCTTTCGAATTGTCAAAAGAAGTGGGATAGGTACCGGGTTTGTTACACAGCCAGGTATCCTTAAAGGTTTTTTTATACCTCGAATCATTGACACGCTCACCAAAAACAACATCCAGGCAATACGTGGTCGGACGTAAACGCTTGAAGGGGCGGCCGTTCAATATATCCCGCTGCATACCTGCCTGCACATCGTATTGCATACCGAAAAAAAGATGCAGGTTATTTCCGCCATTCACATTCCCGGTATTATTGGTGAGGTTGGTGAGCAGGTCGGATGTGTACTGGACCGCAAATACTATCTCATTATTCTTCTGGTTGTTTTCGTCAAATACGGAGGCAAAATCCGGCAACAATCCAAAACCGTAATTATTAATTACATTTTCGCAAAGCTGTGCCGCTTTGACAAAGTCTTCGTCTTCTTTTAAACCGGAATAGGCTTTTGCCAGGTAAACTTTAGCCAACCCCATTTCTGCCGCGGCTTTGGTGGCCCTTCCGTACTGGGATTGTGTATTGGGAAGATCCGCAATCGCCTCTGTGTAATCCTTGATAATAGCATTGTATATATCTGCCTCTGAAGCCCTTGACGTTTCTTTGGATGGCAGCACACTTTCGGTCAGCCGCAGGTCTATAGGCCCCCATTGCTGGAATAATATGAAATAATAGTGTGCCCGCAGGAATTTAACCTCTGCCACCCGCAGCTTTTTTGTTTCTTCAGAAACGGCGGACTCCGGCGCCCGGTCGATCACCGCGTTACAGGTATTAATTCCCCTGTACAGCTCATCCCAGGTATTCGCCAGGTAATCAACAGCAGGGTTCAGCTGTGTATCATAAAAATGAAAACCTTTATACCCGCCGTCTGCCCCTGCAGCGTAAATATCCGTGCCGTACTCTGTCATGGTAAGCCCCTGCTGGGTACCATAGTAATAACGCAATGTGGAATAAGCCGCATTCACGGCATCTTCAAAACCTTTGACGGTGTTGATATAGTCATTGCCGATGTTAGATACAACATCTTCTTTCAGCAAATCTTTACAGGACTGTCCGGAAAGCAAAAGGGCAGTTAATATGCACCAACCTGTTTTCCTGTTTATCTCGAATTTCATTTTATTCTGTTTTGATCAACTAAAATTTTACATTGAGACCTATTGTAAATACCCGTGTGGCCGGCGTTACACCATTGTTTACTGCCGTCACCGGATTGTTGATATCCGAAGAAATACCGGCTTCAGGATCCACCCCATTGTACCGGCTCCTGAATTTGGCCCAGATAAAAGGCTGCTGGATGCTGGCAAAGATCCTCAATGATTCCATCCGCAGCCTGGCAGCAAAAGACTCTCTGAAGCTGTAGCCGAAATTTACGTTCCGCAGCTTGATGAAAGAGCCATCGAAATAGATCAACGTGCCATTGTACTGCGGGAACTCCTGTGTGCTGAACGGACGGGGAAACTCGGCCTCGGGGTTATTGGGTGTCCAGTAGTCTACTTTTATCTGCTGATACCTTCCTGCCAGCGCATTATTGTCCTTGTGGAAGCCGCTGACAATGGTATTCCCGAATCTTCCGAAAAAGAAGAAAGACAGATCAAAGTTTTTGTAGCTGAACCGGTTGGTGAGCCCTGCAGAAAAGTCGGGAACATCCGATCCTATCAGCACCCGGTCATCTGCATTGATAATACCGTCGCTATTGGTGTCCTGCACCTTTACCTGCCCCACGCCGGCGCCCAATGCATTGTTATTATCCCCCGGATAGAATTTTTTTGCCTCTTCAGCTTCGTGACGCTGCCAGATACCCGCCTTTTTGTAGTCATAGTAGCTGTTCAGTGGCTGTCCGATGAACCAACGGTTACCAATATCGTCTATCTTACCATTGTACAGCTCCACGATCGCCTCCCTGTTCCTGGTAAACTGGAAGTCTGTAGACCACCTGAAGCCCGATTGGTTATTGATATTGATGGTTGTAAAATTCAGCTCGATGCCCCTGTTCCTGGTTTCGCCGATGTTGCGGGTAACGGAACTGAAGCCGGTAGAGCCCGGGAGCTGGTCTGCCAGCAACAAGGCCTTGGTATTGGTCTGGTATAACTCCAGGGATCCCTGCACCCTGCCCCTGAACAGGCTGAAGTCCAGCCCTACATTAGTAGTAGCGCTGCTTTCCCATCTTAGATCGGGGTTCCCGATCGTGCTGGGGCGGTAGCCGAAAGCCGCTGTATTGTCCCATGCATATACCGTCCTGGACAACAGCGGCTGCGTTTGATAGGGAGCCACGGCCTGGTTACCTACCTGTCCCCATCCTGCTCTTATCTTCAGCTGGTCCAGCCAGGATACATCTTGCAGGAAAGGCTCATTGCTGATATTCCATCCTGCCGCTATCCCCGGGAAGTTGCCGTATTTTTTGTTCTCTCCAAAACGGCTGGAACCGTCACGACGCAGGGTCAAAGTAAGCAGGTATTTATCCATAAAATCATAGTTTACACGCCCCATATAGGAATTGATGGTCCACTCGATCAGGTTGGAAGCGACACCGGTAACCGCACCGGCATTTCCCAGGTTGAAAAACTGCTGACTTTCATCCGGAATACCCTGCACGTTGATACCATACTCTTCATACCGGTCCTTTTGTATGGAGTGCAGCAAGGTCACATTCAGGTTATGCTTATCGTTAAATGATTTGCTGTAGTTGACGATATTTTCAAGTGTCCAGTTAAACCCGAAACGGTTCATATTGGATGCCTGCGGATCGGCTCCTTTTCTTGCATTTGTCATGGAGCCGATGAACCGCCCCGACCGGGACAATGTAAAGTCGGGTCCAAAGTTGATCTTGTAAGTAAGTCCTTCCGCCAGCTTCACGGAAGCATATAAGCTTCCAAACATCCTGTAACGTTTTGTATTGTCCACCTGGGCACCGGGAACTATTTCCGCCAGGGGATTCGTCAGCAAAGCATCGTTGGTAGGCATAAAGTTGATAGAGCCATCCGGCAGATAAGGAGCACCCAGCGGGTTTTGGTTGAGGGTAGCGCTGTAAGGATTAAGATTTTCTCCGTTCCTGTCGGAATGCATCAGGTAGCTGGCCAAACCGATCTTCACATATTTATTGATCTCGTGATCAACATTGGTCCTTACCGAATAGCGGGCATAATCAAGACCCCTTGTTATACCCTTATCCAGAAAATAATTTCCGGAAACATAAAACTGCGTCCTGTCATTTCCGCCCTGCACGCCGATAGACTGATTCTGGATGAATCCATCTCTTAAGATCATGTCCTGGTAATTAGTGCTTCTGCCCTGGGCAATACCTTCCATCACATTAGGATCGCTTCCCAGCACTGCTACCTTGGAGTCTGCCACGGGGTCAGACTGGCCGGTAGGCACTATCTCTCCATCGGCATTGCGGTATATGCCGGTTGCCCTGTACGATTCCCTTACAAATTCCGCAAACTCGGCGCCGGAAAACAGTTCAATCTTATCCAACGCCTGCGACTTACCGAAATAGTTATCGTAGGTTACCACCGTTTTACCCTTTACCGCCCCTTTTTTGGTAGTAATAATGATCACACCGTTTGCTCCTCTTGCACCATAAATGGCGGTAGCGGTAGCGTCTTTCAGCACCTCCATTGACTGTACATCATTGGGGTTAAAATCTTCATACCCGCCCGCCAGGGGAATACCATCCACCACATACAGGGGATCGTTGGAAGCCCTGAAAGAACGCCTGCCGCGGATCAGTATCTTCGGTGTAGAACCCGGCTTACTACCTGACTGCGACACATCCACTCCTGCAGCCCTTCCCTGCAGGGCCTGCCCCAGATTGGTAATCGGCATTTCCTGTATCTCTTTGGAAGAAACTTTGGAGATAGCACCCGTCAACTGGCTTTTCTTTTGTGTACCATACCCCACAACAATTACTTCCCCCAGATCCGTAGCATCTTGTTTCAATACCACGTCTATGGTATTACCCCAAACAGCCTGTTCCTGGGAAAGAAAACCAACATTACTAAATACAAGTACCGGGTTATCTCCCGTCACACTGACAACAAAAACGCCTCCGGCATCCGTGATGACACCGCGCGTTGTTCCCTTTAATGTAACGTTGACTCCGGAAAGCATTGCTCCTTTTTCGTCCCTGACCGTTCCCCTCACTTCCCGCGTTTGAGCATTTGCCTGAAAAAGGCATAAGAATAGAATGATGACAAGCAATCCATTTTTCATCCTGGCTAGTCGTTTTGGTTAATAAATAAAGTTTCCGAAAAAATTACCCCTGTCAAAAAGGGCTCAAACAAATTTATTGGATTTTGCCCCCGGCATCTGTGCACTATTCCGGCAAAAACTGATGATATTTTGACATTTTCTGATTATTTTTAGTTCAGGATGAAAACACCCCATCTATATAAAATCACCAATCCTGCGGGCTGTTCCTTTAATACCCGCATCATAAACCAGCCATTCCTGCATATTTCCAGGCATTATCATCCCGAGCATGAGATCGTGCTGATCCTTGAAAGTACCGGGAAAAAATATATTGGTACCGGCATCACCAGCTTCAGGTCCGGAGATATTTGTCTCATCGGCCCCAATCTTCCTCACTTATACAGGAACGATGATTGTTATTATGAACATGCATCATCGCTGAGCGCAAAAGCAATCATGATAGAATTTGATCACAACTTTGTTGGAAAAGATTTCTGGCATATACCGGAAAGTGCAGGCATCAAAAGACTTTTGCATGAATCC
>CAKSVK010000139.1 GCA_934502905.1 uncultured Chitinophagaceae bacterium | reverse complement strand
CCATTAGACAGTTGCTCTTTTATAAGGAAAAGAGCATAGAAATTTATTTGTTAGATTAATCTAACTTTTATATTTTTGCATTATTCTTCACTTTCAGAATACTATCATGACGTATAAAAAGGTTGTAGCGTTAGCTGGTATTTTAATAGCGACAGGACTTTCCGCCTGGTCGCAGACCGGTACCATTACAGGGGTGATCACAGATGAAAAAGACCAGCCTCTTCCATCTACTTCCATATATATACCCGCATTGAAAAAAGGAGCCATTGCCAATCATGAGGGCAGGTATATCCTTCAAAACCTGCCCTACGGAACCTGGGAACTGGAAGTGAGCCTGAGCAGCTACAAAACACGCAGGATAAAAGTAGCGCTGGAAAAGGATACGGTAACATACAACCTGCAATTGCAAGCCGGGGGAGCAGCGCTGGAGGAAGTGGTCATCTCGGGAACGATGAAGGAGGTATCGAAGCTGGAAAGCCCGGTGCCGGTAGAAGTGTATAGCGCCGGATTTTTTAAGTCGGATCCCGTACCATCGGTTTTTGATGCGCTCCAGCATGTAAATGGCGTACGTCCGCAGCTCAACTGCAACATTTGCAATACCGGTGATATTCATATCAATGGCCTGGAAGGGCCTTATACAATGGTGCTGATCGATGGCATGCCGGTGGTGAGCGGCTTGTCTACAGTGTATGGACTAAGCGGTATCCCGCAGTCGTTGATCGATCGCGTGGAAGTGGTAAAGGGCCCGGCTTCTACCCTGTATGGCAGCGAAGCGGTGGGCGGGCTTATCAATATTATCACAAAAAACCCGTCGAATGCTCCTGTTCTTGCTGCCGATATTTTCACTACCAGCTGGCAGGAAGTGAACGCTGATGTAGCAGCAAAGTTCCACCTGCCGAAAGCAAGATCATTATTAGGTATCAACTATTTTAACTACCAGCGCCCTATTGACAACAACGCGGATAATTTTACGGACGTCACCTTACAGAATCGCATATCAGTCTTTAACAAATGGAGCTTTCAACGCAAAGAGAACAGGGAGCTCAGCTTTGCTGCCAGGTATATTTATGAAGACCGTTGGGGCGGTGAAATGAATTGGTCACGCAAATACCGTGGCGGCGATAAGGTATACGGAGAAAGCATTTACACCAAACGATGGGAGCTTTTCGGTACCTACCAGTTGCCGGTAAAAGAAAGGATCATTTTCCAGTTCAGCGCTAACGGTCATGACCAGAACAGTGCTTATGGGAACACAATTTACCTGGCCGATCAATACATAGGCTTTGGGCAGCTTACCTGGTTCAAAACGGCCGGAAGACATGACCTGCTAACTGGCGCCACCTACAGGTATACGTATTACGACGACAATACACCGGCAACGGCTTCGCCCGGTAACCCACAGGTGAACCAACCCTCACACACTTCCTTACCAGGCATTTTTGTGCAGGATGAGATCAGGCTGGATGATAACAATAAGCTGTTGGTGGGGATGCGGTACGATTATAATTCCCTGCATGGAAATATTTTTACGCCAAGGCTCAACTATAAATGGAACTCTGCCGACCGGGACAATATATTAAGGCTGAGCATCGGCAACGGTTACCGCGTCGCCAATGTATTTACGGAAGATCATGCTGCGCTTACTGGCGCCCGTGAGGTGGTTTTTCATGGCAGTCTGCGCCCGGAAAAATCCTGGAATGCCAACCTGAATTTCGTAAAAAAGATATACCTGGACAATACGATGATCAATCTGGATGCGACCGGCTTTTATACCTATTTTACCAATAAGATTATCCCCGATTACGATACCGATCCCAATAAGATCATTTACGATAACCTGAACGGATATGCGATCTCCAGGGGGGCAGCGCTGAATGTGGATATTATTTTTCCTGCAGGACTGAAACTACGGGCCGGCATGACCGCTATGGATGTTTACAATACCCATGACGGAGAGCGGATCCGGCAAATGTTTGCTGAAAAATACAGTGGTGTATGGAATGTGGGCTATACGTTCAGCAAGCTGAAATTGTCTGTAGATTATACCGGCAATTTGTATGGCCCGATGCGCCTGCCCCTGCTCAGCGATGCCGATCCCCGGAAGCCCTATTCTCCCTGGTGGAGCCTTCAGAATATCCAGTTGACAAAGAAGATAGGAAAAACAGTGGAAGTATATGGCGGCATTAAGAACCTGCTGAACCAGACACCCGCCAGAGGCAATCCCTTTATCATAGCCAGGGCAAACGACCCTTTTGATAAAGGCGTGCAGTTTGATGCGAACGGGCAGGTAGCGATTACCCCGGACAATCCGTATGGGCTCACCTTTGATCCTTCTTACGTATATGCACCCAACCAGGGTATCCGGTTTTTTGTAGGCGCCCGGTATACATTTTTAAAATAGGTGCAGCATAAATTTATAAATATTAGCTTAATTGCATTATGGAGTCAGTTATACATTACCTGGAATCGATCGACCCTATTATGGCGGCTTTATATGCCACCACTTTTACCTGGCTGGTCACTGCGGCCGGCGCTTCATTTGTATTCTTCTTCCGGAGCATGAACAAGAACGTGCTGGACGGCATGTTGGGGTTTACGGGCGGGGTGATGGTAGCGGCCAGCATATGGAGCCTGCTGATACCGGCTATAGATATGAGCAACGGCGAAGGATTCGTAAAAGTCATTCCGGCTGTCACCGGCTTTTTGACCGGCGCCGCCTTCCTGTTTGCGCTGGATAAAATACTGCCGCACCTGCATGTGAACTTCAAGCAGGTAGAAGGGGTTAAATCACCCTGGCAAAGAACTACCTTGCTGGTATTGGCCATTACGCTGCACAATATCCCTGAAGGACTTGCCGTGGGTGTACTTTTTGGCGGTGTGGCGGCAGGCATTCCCGAAGCTACCATTGGCGGCGCCGTAGCGCTGGCCATCGGGATCGGGCTCCAGAACTTCCCTGAAGGGGTTGCCGTTTCCATGCCCCTGAGAAGAATGGGGCTCAGCAGGAGGAAAAGCTTCTTTTACGGGCAATTATCGGCTATCGTAGAGCCGATGGCGGGTGTGCTGGGCGCCGTGGCCGTAGCTACTTTCACCCCTATCCTACCCTACGCCCTGGCGTTTGCAGCCGGCGCCATGATCTTTGTGGTGGTAGAAGAAGTGATCCCTGAAGCACAGCAGAACAAAAGCTCAGATATAGCAACCATTGGCTTTATAGGTGGCTTCATTGTAATGATGACGCTGGATGTAGCCCTGGGCTAAAAGAGCCGGGTTGGTAAATAGTGAAGCTTTCCCGCAAATACGCACAAATTTGCACACAGATGTCACAGCGCTTGTGGTAAATAAAAAGCTCCCGACATTATACAAGACCATTAGTCAATATTTTTATATCGTTTCAAAGATCCGCGGTATCTCCAAAAATATCAGCGCAGATCAATAGGAAACCTCCTGATTTTATTTGTATTACCGTTAGAATAAGTAAATTGGAGATACATATAACAGCGCTCAAAAATTATAAGACGCATGAATCGAAAGGATTTCTTCAAACTAACGGTCCCCGCTACCCTGCTGATGACAAACGGTAAAATTGCCCGGGCCACCGACCGGCTGTCATCCCGGTTACCGGTAAACGAGCCCGTGTTACGGTTTGTAGTAGCATCAGACGGGCATTATGGCTTACAGGGCACGCCGTATAAAGCTTATTTTTCCGCATTTACGGCTGAAGTGAACAGGCTGCATGCAAAAAAGCCGTTTGCCTGTTGTATAATAAACGGGGATATTATCCATGACGACAAACAATATTTTCCCGGAGCAAAAAAAGCGCTGGATGAATTAACACCAACGTATTACGTCAGCCAGGGAAATCACGACCATGCTACAGCAGACGAATGGAAGAGCATATGGAATATGCCGGTCAACCACGATTTTTCTATTGGCGCCCACAGCTTTTTGATCGGTACAACTTCCAACGAAAAAGGAACTTATTTGTGCCCGGACATGCGCTGGTTATCCGGCGTGATGGAAAAACATAAAAATCAGAAGAATATCTTTATCTTCCTTCATATCAATCCGGGTAAGCTGACCAGACATGGCGTAGACTGTCCCGAACTGTTTACGCTGTTGAACAAATACAGGAATGTAAGAGCTGTATTCAACGGACACGATCATGATGAGGATAGTATAAAGGTAAGAGAAGCTATACCTTTTGTTTTTGACGCGCATTTTGGCGGCAACTGGGGAACGGAATACCTCGGGTTCCGGGTGGTGGAATTATTTGAGGACAACACGATATCCACCTATATACATAATCCGTTTAAGATCATTAACCAGGCAACACTCTGAACTGCCCCGCAAAGTTTCGGCGCCGGTGTTTCCGGAACGGTAAGTATCTTTACCGTATGACTTCACTTACCGAAGAGAATTATCTGAAGACCATTTACAGGCTTGCCCAGGAGAAGAATGAGATAACCGTTAAAGACATTGCCGGCAGCCTGAACATAAAAATGCCGACCGTCAACAGCATGATCAAAAAGCTGGATGAAAAAAAATTTATCCGCTATGAAAAATACAAGGCAATAGAGCTGACGGAAAAAGGCAGGAAACAGGCATTATACATCCTGCGCAAGCACCGGCTGACAGAACTGTTTTTGTCGCAGGTAATGGGGCTTGGGTGGGAAGAAGTGCACGACATCGCCGAGCAGATAGAACATATCCGGTCCGAACGTTTTTTCAACCGCATCGATGAAATGCTGGGCAGCCCGAAATTTGATCCTCACGGTGAACCCATCCCTGATGCCAATGGCAGGCTTCCCGCTTACAAAGCTTTCCCGCTTTCCGAAGGAAGCACAGAGAAGGTTTATCATATCAGTGGCGTTGCCAACCACGATCCTTCGTTCCTGCAGTTCCTGGATACCATCGGGTTAAGCCTGGGATCTTCTGTGGAGATAAAGACAATACAGGCCTTCGATAAATCCATGCATGTTATTTTAAACGGCAGGAAAGAAACCATTTTCAGCTATACGGTGTGTAATAACCTGCTGGTTGTTTAGCTGCGGGTGCTCAGCCGGTAAATGGCAAAACATATCAGGACGGCTATCAGGAGAGCAGCCCAGGGATAATAACGCTCCCAGTAATCATTTAACCGCAGCTTCTTTTTCCAGTCAGGGAAACGGTTTGCCGGCAGGTCACTGTAGTCCGACAGCTTCTGCAATGCAGGGATCAAAGAAGTGACACTCTTCCAGGACAACTTTGTTGCAGCTTCCATCAAACGTTCTGTTATCTGCGTATTTGTTTTCCTGTCTGCGGTATGCAGCAGCACAGCCATGTTTTCTTCTGATAATATTTCCCGGATCCTGGTAAAAACATAATCCTTATTGAAACGGTACAGGTCTGCCTGCCTGATATAGCTGATAAGGGCATCTGCTTCCTTCAAAACAGAGGCTGTGCTCACCTCCTTCACCCTGTTTACAGAAGCCCCGGGAAATTGCAGCCGCCACTCCCGGTCGTAGGAAATGCGGAGGGTTTGATTGGACAGCACATTATAGGCTTCCTGTATTTCCCGGAAACGTATGACAGCAAACTCGTTATCGACATTTCTGTCCGGGTGATATTGCAGCGCCAGGGTCCGGAACTTCCTTTTGATATCGGCATGTGGAGCCTCCGGGGGTACGCCCAATATCCTGTAGTAATCTTTAAAAGCCATAATTCGTTGCGAATTTCAATAAAATGACCCAAAATCAATTATTTTTCTGTTGCGAAATTGTTTAATAAAGCATAACATTGTTTACAATAACTAAACTATTAATTTTGAGCCGCTATGAGTACAACATTTCACCGGACAGAAGGTGACATTAATCTGTCTGATTCCCGCAAGGAATGGTATAAAATAACAGCCGGCACAGATACGCAGCAGCACCTGGAAGCCGATGCCCGGTATTTTCTGCACCAGTCCATGTCCACGCCCTGCCTGGATGTGCTGGCTTCCTGCGATGGTATTTATATTACTGACGTTGCGGGTAAGTCTTATATGGATTTTCATGGTAATAATGTACACCAGGTGGGCTACCGGAATCCTTATGTAATGGACAGGGTAAAGGAGCAGATGGATGTTCTTCCTTTCAGTCCGCGACGATATACCAATCTTCCTGCTATTAACCTGGCGAAAAAATTAGCCGGATTGTTTCCCGGCGATCTTAACAGGGTACTGTTTGCGCCCGGCGGTACATCGGCTGTAGGCATGGCTTTAAAGCTGGCCAGGATCGTGACCGGCAAATACAAAGTAATATCGCTGTGGGACTCCTTCCACGGTGCATCCATTGATGCGATCGCTGCGGGTGGAGAGCAGGTGTTCCGGAAAGGACTGGGACCGCTGTTGCCCGGCGTGGAAAGAATTCCGCCCCCCACTACCTACCGGGGTATACTGGGGCATGATGGAGACGACAGCAAATACGCGGAATACCTGGAGTATGTTATAGAAAAAGAAGGAGACATCGGCGCTTTTATTGTAGAAACGATCCGCAATACAGATGTGCAGATACCCTCGAAAATATACTGGAAAAAAGTGAGGGAAATATGCAGCCGGCATGGCGTTTTGCTGATCCTGGACGAGATCCCCATCGCCTTCGGCAGAACCGGGAAAATGTTTGCATTTGAACATTATGATATAGAGCCCGATATCGTTTGCCTTGGAAAAGGCTTGGGTGCCGGCATTATGCCGATAGCAGCTATAGTAACCCGTGACGCTTATAATATTGCGGCAGAGGTTTCCCTGGGACATTATACGCATGAGAAAAGCCCGTTGGGGAGCGTGGCTGCCCTTGCTATGCTGGAGTATATCGAAAAAGAAAACATTTTGCAGAAAGTAAATGATGATGCGGCTTTTATGAAAGAGCAGCTGAATATACTCCGGCAGAAATACCCGTTGATCGGTGATGTCCGCGGGATAGGCCTGTTGTGGGGAATAGAGCTGGTAAAAGACAGGGAGACCAAAGAAAAAGCGATAGAAGCAGCTGAAGCAGTATTATATGAATGTCTCCGCAAAGGACTTAGCTTTAAAGTATCCCAGGGGAATGTACTGCAGCTTTCTCCTCCCCTGGTCATCACAAGGGCACAGTTGAAAGAAGCGATCACTATCGTTGAAAACGCTATTGCCAGGGCTTCCGTGTAATAGTTCTTCACGTGTATATATCGGATAGGAAGATACTCATTATTAGTCCATCCGTTTCCACTTTATCATCCGCTCATAACGTCCCCGGGTTATTACCGAATACCGGGCAACATCAGAAGTGTTCGGGTGTATCCAGGTAAGCCATAAAAAATACTTATATGATCCTCAACGTAATCTATAATATCTGATGGATTTTTATTATTTTTATGACACCCTTAAAAATAAATTTTAAGAAACACCTAACAAATCATGAAGAAAAACACCTGTAACCTATTGGTTATCATAAGCTTATTGTTCCTTTTTTCTTGTTCAGATAGTTTAAAAGAAGAATTTACCGATCCTGTTCAAAGCGGAATAGAGAAAAATTACGTTGACATTAAGGAAGCTGTCTCAATCGCCAACCTGATAGAATTTACAGAACCTGCACCAAATAATGCAAGTAATAGAAGCATTTCAGTAGCTCCGGGTACGATGATTTATAAACAGATAAAAAATGCTATCACAGTACCAGATGATGTTGGGAATGGCGCATATCATATTATAAACTATGAGAATGGTGGATTTATAATTATTGCGGGAGATAAAAGAGCCAATCCCATATTGGCGTTTTCTTACACTGATTTGTTTCCTACCGATTTAAAGGAATACCCTAATGGGTTAGTGGAATGGTTGGCAAATACAGAAAGCTATATCCGGAAAATAAGAGCTAATGGTAAAAGCCGTTCTGTAGAAAATAATACAGTACCTGCTGAAGCATGGATGCCTTGCGCTATCCAGAGATTAGTAGCTGAAGAATCAACATCTTCTATCGATAAAAGTAAAAGTTTAATTTCTAATGATTGTGGGGGCGGATGTCCTAATAGCACGTTTTCTAAAGGCCCCTTATTACAAACTACCTGGGGGCAAGGTGTTGGATATAATGATGCCTTACAAAATCTAAGTTGCGAACGTTACAATAACCAACGTCCCCCTACCGGCTGTGTTGCCACAGCTATGGCTCAAATTATGCGATATTATTCTTTTCCTGCCGGCTACAATTGGAGTGCAATGCTTAATAATAGGGGATCGGCTGAAACTGCAAGACTGATGCGCGATATAGGAGATGTTGTTGATATGAAATACGCTTGTGACGGATCTTGGACAGACACAGAAAAAGCTGTAGTCCCTGCTTTTAAAAATAGTTTCGGTTATTCTTCTGCTCAGTATAGTGACTATAACCAGAATACTGTCAAATCCCAATTGAATGGCAACAGACCGGTGATATTAAAGGGGGGGCGCAAATCAAAATGGTGGATTTTCGCAGTTTATAAAGACGGGCACGCATGGGTCTGTGACGGTTATAGAAGTACTATTAATTACTCTTCGGATTGTTCTAATTCATGGACTAGTTTATTTTTGCGTATGAATTGGGGATGGGGTAGTTATCTGGATGGATGGTTTGCTTTTGATAACTGGAACCCTCATAATGAAGATTTCAGTGGAGATTTTAATTATAAAAGAGGAATGGTATACAATATAAAACCTTAGTATATGATAACTATTTTTCCTAAAACGCTGTTATTGTTCAGCCTGCTTGTATGTATAGGCAATATTTCCTGCAAAAAAAGCAACAAACAGGATGCCTACTATAATATTGAATCATTCATGGATATTATTGTTTTAGACGAAAACAATAATGACCTGTTAGATCCCGGCAAAGATTTTCCGGAATCGGTAAAGTTATCCGATATCAGTGTGACACGCATTATTGACGGCGAGGAAGAGATTATAAATATGTCTACTAAAGGTTATCTGTTATTATCGCCTGAGGGAATTTTTGAAAATTACAGCTTAAGATTATTTTTAGGCATACCCAAACGCGAAAACCCGGTATCCAACACTATAATAAGATGGAACACTAATGATGAAAACAAGCTTACTGCTTATTTCATTATATCGGATCACAGCATTGTCAATACCAAATTATTATTAGATGGCGAGGAAGTTTGGAGTACCCGGGAGACCAATAACCCAGAAGGGGGGCGTTATATTATTCTTCATAAATGATCGTTCGATGAGTGGGTTGTACTGGGTGCATTTGCCGGTACTGTTCGAAACCACAAGCGTCTCTCCTTCTCTTCCAAAATATCGCTAAGGGAGGCCTGGAAACAAAGCAGAAGGGGTAAATATTTTTTTGCGTTGATTGATTTTAATGGGTGAACAAAGTATTCGTTAATGGCAAAGGAATCCGGGTTTGGGCGGAGTTTTATACTAATGCATGGATTAATTATTCTTATAT
>CAKSVK010000138.1 GCA_934502905.1 uncultured Chitinophagaceae bacterium | reverse complement strand
ATCTCATTGTTCAGCCGGCATACGGTCCCGGACACAGTCCGTAGGGATGGTATGGGCACAAGTCTGGCTGCGCACGGTGCTCTTGCTACAAGACTTGCGCCGGCATGGAGACACGCAACCGGACGGGTCCTGCTTCATTTTGATTATATCAAAATAGTACCTATATTTCAATAACATTAATCCTCTTCTTAAGTTAATCCTGCGCAACAGCTTTTAGTGTAATGATCCCAATGGGGTTACGGCTTTGATCACCTCATCCTTTCAGGCATTGGTTTATAACCATCTAAAACACATTTTATGAGGTTACTATGTACATTGCTTTGTATGGCTTTTTTGAGCAGCACGGTAAGTGCTCAAAAAAAGATGTTTGTAAGGGTATTTGATTTGAGTGGAAAAAAAGTTAGCCGGGGGCATATAGTCAATATAACGGATAGTTCCTTACACCTCAATGTAAAAAAGAAAGGCATTGTTGATCTGATGGCAACTGATATCGGAAAGATAAAAACAAAACGCTCCGCAGGAAGAAATATAGGGATAGGCGCTCTGGCGGGTATCGGCGCAGGTGCAGTGATTGGGGCGATATCGGGTAATGGAAGTTCGGAAGATGATATCAGCGGATTAGCTACTCCGGCAGGTATATTGGTTGGCGCATTATTTGTTGGTCCGCCCATCGGTATTGCCGTAGGTGGTATTACGGCACTTTTTAAAAATTCAAAAACGTTTATTGTAAACGGCAGCATGCAGAACTGGAAAGATTTTCAATCACATGCTAAGGAAAAATTAGCAGTTGATCCCTGATGTGTTACTATTTATTTTTCTGGGAGTGTCGTTTGTTTGTGTGCTTGCAGTGCCTTGCCCGGATATCTTCATTATGCGGATATCTCTGATTCCGTATATCCTATGTTTTCAGTCGAACAGGAATAATTCGGAAGGGGATACACCCCTTTGCTATACGTAGTCCCCGGACTACGTATTTTCTATGTTCTTCCCGGACTCCGGTCCCGAGAAAAACAACGATGTAAAAAGCACGGGTATAATCCTTCGTAAATTGTAAAGCACAACCTGTCCTGCTTGTGGGAAGTCTGGATGCATACAGCGCCATGCTATAAGGACTGCATCAGCATAGGTAAGTAGTTGCCGGTCTGCCTGCGTCCTGTGACTTGCAACCTGCAAGTCGTGCGCCAGGAATTACAACAATTCCTTCAGCGCTTCCACTACCGTGTCCACTTCCTCTTTTGTATTGTACTTACAGAAAGAGAAGCGAACGGATATCCTGTCGGGGTTGTCATTAAATGCCCGGATAACATGAGAGCCGATATTAGCCCCGCTGGTACAGGCGCTGCCGCCGGATACGCAAATATTTTTTATATCGAGATTGAAAAGCAGCATCTCCGATTTCTCGGTTTTGGGAAAGCTGGTATTCAGTACCGTATACAGACTTCTCCCTTCGGGGTCGCCATTGAACTGCACATCGGGAATATGTTCGGTAAGCTGACTGTGCATGTATTTCTTTAACCCTCCTATATACCGGCTTTCTTTTTCAAAATTGTCGTTTGCGAGCTCCAGCGCTTTTGCAAAACCAACGATCCCGTATAGGTTTTCGGTGCCGGCTCTCATATTCCTTTCCTGTGCACCTCCATGTATAAAGGGGTTGATCTTTACATTTTCATTGATATACAACAAGCCAACTCCTTTGGGGCCATGGAATTTATGACCGGCCCCGGTAATAAAATCTACCGGGATGTTGCGGAGGTCGAATGGAAAATGCCCCACTGTTTGTACGGTATCCGAATGAAAGATGGCACCATGTGTTTTACATACGGCCCCTACTTCCTGCAGGTCTATCATATTACCTATCTCATTGTTGGCATGCATCAGGCTGACCAGGGTTTTCCTGGAGTCGTTTGCCAGCAGTAACTTCAGGTGGTGGATATCAATATGTCCGTTGGGAAGTATATTTACGAAACGCAGCTCTACCTTACCTTTTTTTAACTGGTGCTCGGCTGCATGCAGCACTGCATGATGCTCTATCGGAGAAGTAATGATCCGCTCACAACCCAGGTCCTCAATAGCAGCCGAAATGGCTGTATTATTACTTTCGGTGCCGCCGCTGGTAAAAAATATTTCTGCAGGATGGGCATGCAGGATACGGGCAACCGTTTTCCTGGCATTTTCAATCGCCAGCCGGGTTTCCCTGCCATAAGAATAAATGGAAGAGGGGTTACCGAACTTTTCAGTTAAGTAAGGCATCATCGCCTCCAGGACAACAGGGTCCAGGACGGTGGTAGCAGCATTATCAAAATATATCCGGTTTCCCACAAGCTGATAGGTTTATTTTTTAAAACAGCAGGAGGCAAGCTACGTTACATACTTATTGCAGCTCTTTGATGTCCATCATCAGCCGCATGGCAATATTGTTGGCGGTAGACTCAAAGCTGCTTTCAGCATAAATACGGATGATCGGTTCGGTATTGCTGGTGCGCAAGTGAACCCAGTCATTGTCAAATTCTATTTTTAAGCCGTCTTCGGTATTCACCGGCTGGCTTTTATACTTGTTCCTAATTCTTTCAAAGATATTGCCGGTATCGACTCCCTTTTCCAGCTCCAGCTTGTTTTTACTGATAAAATAATCCGGATACTGCCGCCTCAATTGTTTGATGCTTTTCTGGGAGTTGGCGAGATGGGTTAAAAACAAGGCGATGCCCGCCAGCGCATCTCTTCCGTAATGAAGCTCGGGAAGAATGATGCCCCCGTTACCTTCCCCTCCGATAACAGCGCTTACTTCTTTCATCCTGTTCACTACATTTACCTCGCCTACTGCACTTGGAAAATATTCTCCGCCATTTTTCAGGGTTACATCCTTCAATGCCCTGGTAGAGGACATATTGCTGACGGTGTTTCCCGGCTTTTTGCTCAATACATAATCTGCTACCGCCACCAGGGTGTATTCTTCTCCAAACATGCTTCCATCCTCGCAAACAAAACAAAGCCTGTCTACATCAGGGTCTACCGCAATACCCAGGTCGGCGCCGGTTTTTTTGACAACGGCGCTTAACTCTACCAGGTTTTCCGGGAGGGGTTCGGGATTATGGGCAAACCTGCCGGTGACCTCGCTGTTAATGACTGTTATATTCTCAGGAGTAACGCCCAGCGCTTTCAGCAGGGCCGGAACAAATGCTGCTCCCGTACTATTAATAGCATCCACTACAATTTTGAAATTGCGGCCGGCAATTGCTTCCCTGTCAACCAGGGAGAGAGAGCAAATAGCCTGGATATGCTTTTCCATATAAGTATCATCTGCCCTTACGGTCCCCATCTTATCTACCCCTGCAAATGTAAAGTCTTCTGCTGCCGCAATTTCCAGTATCTCTTTTCCATCCTGGCCGGAGATGAACTCCCCTTTGCTGTTCAGCAGCTTTAAGGCATTCCATTCCCTGGGGTTATGGCTGGCAGTGAGGATGATGCCTCCGCCGGCGCCTTCCATGGGTACGGCCACTTCCACAGTAGGTGTGGTGCTCAGTCCCAGGTTCACCACATCAATTCCCAGGGAGATTAATGTGCTGACAACGATGTTTTCGATCATGGATCCGCTGATCCTTCCGTCCCTCCCGACAACAACTTTGTTGTTCCCGGTTTTTTCTACCAGCCATTTTCCGTAGGCCGCTGTAAATTTAACTACATCCAGGGGAGACAATGTATCACCAGGCTTTCCACCTATGGTTCCCCGGATTCCAGAAATACTCTTGATCAGTGCCACAAATACAAATTTTGAGGGGCAAATTTAGTCTAATTTTTCAAAACCCTTCACACAACCTATTGTTATAATGATTAATGTTTCTAACGAATACAAAAAATAGTACCTTTGTTATAATCATCAATCATTCTCAATGCCTGGAGTCCAGCGGTTCCAACATCCTCATTTCCCATTATTTGCAGTTTTATTTCGCAGGCCCGTTCAAATTGGTATTGGCAGCAGATTTGTGTATATTAAAGAATTAAATGCATGAACAGTCTGATCCAATACGATATAGCGTTGTTTTCCAGGATCAACGGGCAATGGCATACCCCCTTTTTGGATTGGCTGTTTCCTTTGTTGCGCAACCAGTTTTTCTGGTCACCTCTTTACCTGTTCTTTGTGGTTTTTATGTTTATGAACTTTGGTAAAAAGGGGCTTTACTGGATAGCTTTCTTTTTGGTAACCTTTGCGATCGGGGATATATTAAGCAGTCATATTATTAAACCGGCCGTTGGCAGGCTGCGCCCCTGTAACGATCCTTTACTTGCGGATACGGTAAGGAGTGTGATCCGGTGCGGGTCGGGAAAGAGCTTTACTTCTTCCCACGCTACCAATCATTTTGCCATGGCTGTATTTTGCTTTCAAACATTTCTGTTCAGCTCATTGGTATGGCGGTGGCTTTTTATTTTTTGGGCGCTTGTTGTTGTATATGCCCAGGTATATGTAGGGGTGCATTACCCGCTGGATATAATTGGCGGTGGCTTGTTGGGAACAGCCATCGGGCTTGTAACTTCCAGGATATTTAATGCCAGGGTGCAACTGGTATCACTGAATTAATTCTGAATTGTTATCATGATAGAGATATTGATCATACTGGGACTGATTTTACTGAATGGATTGTTTTCCATGGCAGAAATTGCGCTGGTATCTTCAAGAAAAGCCCGCCTGGAGGCACAGTCCCAGAAAGGAGATAACAGGGCCAAAGAGGCGTTGAAGCTGGCTGATAAACCTGATACTTTTTTCTCCACCGTTCAGATCGGCATTACGCTTATCGGCATCCTGACCGGTATCTATTCGGGTGAGTCGCTGAAATCGGACCTGATTACCTGGCTGAGCCGGTTTCCCTGGATCAACCCGTTGTACCTGAGCGGGATAGCTACCACTATCATCGTAATTGCCGTTACTTATTTTACACTGATATTGGGTGAGCTGGTACCTAAAAGGATCGGTTTATCGAAACCTGAGACCATTGCCAAACTAATTGCCACGCCGATGCGTATATTGAGTAAGATCGCTTACCCTTTTGTGTGGTTACTCAGCAAATCAACGCATTATATCGTGAGGCTGATGAATATAAAGAATGCAGATAACTATGTGACGGAGGAAGAAATAAAGGCGATTATCAATGAAGGCACGGAGCAGGGAACAATTGAGGAAGCAGAGCAGGAGATCATTGAACGGGTTTTTCACCTGGGCGACAGGAATATCACTTCGCTGATGACACACCGGAATGATATTATCTGGTTTGACCTGCAAAGTGTGGACGGCATCAATATAAAGGAGAAAATTGTGGAGGATCCACATTCGGTGTATCCTGTGTGCGACGGGAACATAGACCAGATCAAGGGTATCGTGTCGATAAAAGATCTTTTCATTTATGAGAACAGCAAACCATTGCCGGATATAATGCAGCCGGCATTGTTTGTGCCGGAAAATAATACCGCTTACCAGGTGCTGGAGCGTTTCAAGGAAACGAAGATGCATTACTCATTTGTGGTAGACGAGTACGGAAGCCTTCTGGGACTGATCACGCTGAACGATATCCTGGAAGCCATTGTAGGAGATATACCACAGATAGATGATGACGAATATGAGATAGTGGCGAGGGGAGATGGTTCCTACCTGGTAGACGGACAATATCCGTTTTATGATTTCCTGAGTACCTTCCATAAAACCGACTGGATGAACGAAGGGGAACAGGAATTTGATACCCTGGCGGGATTTATTTTGCATAGGCTGGAACGTATTCCGAAAACAGGGGATAAGATGGAATGGAGGGGGTTCACATTTGAAATAGTGGATATGGATAGCCATCGTATTGATAAAGTGCTGGTTACCATATCGGATAAAATAAGGGAAGAAATGGAAGATTAATTTTTACCTATTGTTAATAGTTTTAATGTTTTTTTAATTTTACTTCGCAGAAATATTTTTGAATGAGAAATAGTGTTTTGTTTATTTGCCTTTCATTTCTTGTGCTGAGTGTAGCTTGTGAAAAGAACAATAAAGGAGAGGAACCGGATTTTGTTGAAACAAAGCTCCATACACATAGACCGGTAATAGAAGATATCAATGCTAATTGTGCCGGCTACTATATAGGATTACCCGGTAGTTATGAAGAAACAAAGTTGAAATATCCGCTGATTATTTCGCTGCATGGCTGGGGCGCGCTGGGTGGCGCCGACGGATTGGGTGAGGTGGTTACTTACTCTATTGGCAGCCTGCTCCAGGATGATAAATTTCCCAAAATGGTTGCTGCCGGAGGAAAAAATTACTCCTTTATTGTGGTTACACCCCGCTTTAAAGAATGGCCGGTTTCCACAGATGTTAAGGAGGTGATCGATCATATTACTGCTAAGTACCGGATAGATGCTTCCAGGATATATATATGTGGCGCGAGCATGGGTGGAGCAGTTGCATTTAATTTTGGTGGCGACTTTCCGAATATAGCCGCTGCGATCGTTCCTTTTGCCGCCGCGAGAAAGATAGATAATACCCAGGCTGATAATATTGCCAGGGCCGGCTTGCCGTTCTGGGCATTTCACAACACAAAAGACCAGGTTGCCCCGGTTGAAAACACAATAACTAACATTAATGTCATCAAGGCGCATAATGCCAATCCGGAACCTAAAATGACGATCTGGGAAGAAAGCTCATTTGGTGGCGATCATCATGATTGCTGGACCCGGGCCTGTAATCCGGAATACAAAGAGAATGACATGAACATCTATGAGTGGATGCTTCAGTATCACCGTTAACCCGGGATATGGCGGCTGTAATACAAGAGCCTATTTTTTCTTCCTGTAATTATAGAATTTCTTTCCCCGCTGGGGTGGTGAGGAGGACCTTTTGCGCCCGGGAGCATATTCCGGTGTTTTGCCCAGCATTTCAGGTACCGGCATCTTTTCCACTTCCTTTTTGATCAGGTTCTCGATAGCCCGGAAACGGTTTTGCTCTTTTTCTCCAATAAAAGTAACAGCAATACCCTCGGCCTCCGCTCTTGCGGTACGCCCGATCCGGTGAACATAGTCTTCCCCATCCCTGGGAACATCGTAGTTGATGACCAGGTCAATGGTATCGATGTCTATACCCCTGCTGAGTATATCCGTAGCTACAATTACGGGAATGCGCCCGCTGGTAAATCCGTTCAGTACATCTTCCCTTTGCGACTGAAGCAGGTCGCTGTGAATTTCTTCCACTTTCAGCCCTTCCTGTTTCAGGTTCCTGGTAAGGATCTTTACATTTTTCTTGCTGGAGCAAAATATGAGGGCGCTTTTAAAGACGGTATTAGCCAGCACATGTTTCAGTACGGGGAGCTTCTGCAGCTCATATACCACATACGCTTTCTGTGCTATTTTATCGGGTGGCCTGGAAATTGAAATATTGATCTCCTCCGGATTCTTTAATATATTTTTTGCCAGCAGTCTTATTTTCGGTGGCATGGTAGCCGAAAAGAGAAGGTTTTGCCTGTTGGCGGGAAGTTTGGCAATGATCCGGTTGATATCGTCAAGAAATCCCATGTCCAGCATCCGGTCGGCCTCATCCAGGATCAGGAATTCCAGTCCTTCAAGAGATACATAACCAAGGTTGAGATGCGAAATGAAGCGCCCCGGCGTACAAATAATAATATCCGCCCCCATTTGCAGCGCTTTCTTCTCCCCTACAAAATTTTGTGCCTCACTTCCGCCGTATACTGCCAGCGAACTGATGCTCGTAAAGTACGCCAGTCCCTCAAGATGCTGCGAAATCTGGATAGCAAGCTCACGCGTGGGTACAATGATCAGGGCCCGTATACTTTTCTGCGTGCCTTCCCGGGAAAGCAACCTGTGTATAACAGGCAGCAGAAACGCGGCTGTTTTACCGGTTCCGGTCTGGGCAGACGCAATAATGTCTTTGCCGGCAAGAATAGGTGGAATGACAGCCTCCTGAACGGCCGTTGCAGTTTCATAGTTGGAAGCCTCAATGCCTGAAAATAGATCAGGGTGAAAATTAAAGTTGCTAAAGTTCAATGACGTAATTTGTTATTTTCTCCGTTCTGGTAATCAGAAACAAATATATAGAAAAACTACTTAGGAAAAATACCTTATTTCTTTATTATTAATTATTTATAACCATATTGAATGTAACAGTCATATGGTGCATTTACCTTGGTGAGCATAGATCGAGTTTTTGTTCTATAATTTTCCGGTCGCTGTCTCACCACTCACCTGTAAAACGTAAACTTTTATTGCGGTATTTTGTTTATCGCTGATTTTGCCGCAATGAGAATCGTTATCACCGGGGGTAAATACACCCCAATAATATGGTTTTTCCGTGGATTTCTTAAAAGGTCGTACATTTAAATTATATGAACAGTTTTACACGCAGGCGGTTTTTGCAGACAATAGCTGTAGCCCCCCTGGTATCTCCGGTAGCAGGATCCCTGAAGAAAGGAACGGCTTTATGCTTTTCCACCCTGGGGTGCCCCGACTGGGACCTGGAAAAAATACTTCGTTTTGCAGCGGATAATAAATATAAAGGTATTGAGATCAGGGGGCTGCTCCGGCAGGTAGATATTACCCGGTGTCCCGAATTTTCCGGTCCGGCGGCTATAAAAGCTACCCGCAAAAAAGCACAGGATCACAATATAAAGATCGTTAACCTGGGCTCTTCCGCCGCTTTACACCATACAGCCAGGGCGGAAAGGGAAAAAAATATAGATGAAGCAAAACGGTATATCGAGATCGCAAGTGAGCTGAAATGCCCGTTTGTCCGGGTGTTTCCCAATAATTTGCCTAAAGATGATACCCGGGCTGCGGTCATTGAGCTGATCATCCAGGGGTTGCAGCAACTGGCGGTATTTGCAAAGGGAAGTAATGTCACGGTCCTGCTTGAGTCGCACGGGGATGTGGTATATATCGCCGATCTCGAAAAGATCATGAACGCGGTGGATGCCCGGCAAACGGGGCTTATCTGGGATATCACGAATATGTGGCATGTCACCCGGGAACCGGCAGCAGAGGTATTTCAGCGGCTCAGCCGGTTTATCCGGCATGTGCATATCAAAGACGGTGTGCTTCAGCAGGATGGAAAATTGAGCTATGTGTTAACCGGAATGGGTGATGTGCCATTGAAACCCGCGCTGGAAATGCTTTATAACAACAATTATAATGGATACTACAGTTTTGAATGGGAGAAGTTATGGCATCCGGAAATAGAAGAACCCGAGAAAGCGTTTGCTGCTTTTCCCGGTTATATAGAACAGGTATTTAAAAAATAACCCGAGAATATAATATATGGTACAGCGGTTTCTGCTTGTTATAGGATGTTTGTTTGCTTTTTCTTGGATAAGTGCGCAAACCAGGCCGCCTGTTCGCATAGCCGTAGCAGGTATTTCACACGGGCACTCTTCCTGGATACTGAACCGCCCTGTAAAAGGTGATATTTCTCTGACCGGTATATATGAGCAGGATAAGGATCTTGTCAGTAAGACCTTACGGAATAATAGTAAGCTGGCAAAGGAATTGTTTTACGATGACCTGGATAAAATGCTTGAAGCTGTCAAACCGGAAGCAGTAGTAGCTTTCGGCTCTATATATGATCACCTTGCGGT
>CAKSVK010000137.1 GCA_934502905.1 uncultured Chitinophagaceae bacterium | reverse complement strand
CCACCCCAGCGTATATATTTTCGATACGCGATAGTCATCCCGATCGGTCATATTCCTGTTAATGAATTTTTTATGCACGTCCACGATGGTACTCGAAGAAAGGGAATTCAGCGCAGCAGCAATGCTGCCCCAGGAGGATATGAATATTACGGCAATCAGCAACCCTACAAGCCCCTTTGGCAGGTAGTCCATTACAAACCGCAGGAATATATAGTTGGTATCATTCGCGTCTCCTTTTATATCCGGCTGCTCTACCAGCTTTTTGAATGACGTACGCAAGCTGTCCCGTTGATAATTGATATTGGTAAGTTGTATCTTTTCCGCTTCCGTCAGCTCAAAATTGCCGGTGGCTGCTAAAGATTTTACAAAAGCAGTTTTTTCCTCGTCCGCTTTTTGATAAGCATCCTGTATCTGCTGCAAAGAAGCGGCATGTTCAGAATGCTGGATCTTATCCACCTGTGTCTTGTTGAAGAACAGGGGGGCACTATTGAATTGATAAAAAGCAAATACCAGTATACCCAGCAGCAGGATCAGGAACTGCATCGGCACCTTTACCAGGCCATTCATCAGCAATCCCATCCTGCTTTCCCTGATGGATCTGGCTGTCAGGTACCTGCCTACCTGGCTTTGGTCTGTTCCAAAATACGACAGGGCGAGAAAGAAGCCGCCAATGATACCGCTGAGCAGGTTATACCGGTCTTTCCAGTCAAAGCCGCCATTTTCTTTGAATCCCGTGGTAACTATATTGACCTTGCCCATTGCCCCTCCTACTTTCAATGCATCAAAAAGTCCTACCCCTTCCGGCAGGTACCTTACCACAAGATAACCGGCAAGGAACATGCTCGCAAAGATGATGACCAGCTGCAGTTGCTGCGTATAGGCCACGGAACGGGCACCGCCCGTAACGGTATATATGATCAGGATACCGCCCATAAATATATTCGTCCAGTATATATTCCAGCCAAGCAGGGACGATAATATAATAGCGGGAGCATAAATACTGATGCCTGTGGATAAGCCACGCTGCAGCAGAAAAAGAAAAGAAGTAAGCGTCCTGGTTTTCAGATCGAATCTTTTTTCCAGGAACTCGTACGCAGTATATAATTTTTGTTTGTGAAATATCGGAACGAAGGTGATGCACAATACGATCATCGCCAATGGCAGGCCGAAATAATACTGCACAAAACGCATTCCATCCGTATAAGCCTGACCGGGTGCAGAAAGGAATGTAATGGCGCTGGCCTGGGTACCCATGATGCTGAAAAGAACAATATACCACGGCATTTCCCGGTTACTTAAAAAATAGCCATCGAGGTTTTTGGTAGTACGGCTTTTAAAAAGTCCGTACACAACAATCAAAGCAAGCGTTACAATTAATACAATCCAGTCTGTATAGCTCATGAAAAGTAATTAGTGAAAAAAACAAACAGCACGATCTGTACAATCAGGAAAAGGGCCACAAGCCAATACCAGGCAGCCCATGATCTGAAAACAGGTGGTTTATCGTTATGTTCCTCCATAATATTTTATTTAAATGCCCTTCGCAATAAAAAAGCGATCACAATTCCCATCAATATGCCATACCCTACCTTCTTAAATACCAGCGTCACCAGTATACCCAGCGCTACACCAATAATTACGCCTGTCGCGGGTCCTTTATTTACATTACTCTTTCTCCTTGTCATTTTTTATATTTTGGATTTGCCAGCAGGTTGGCAAACAATCGAAACGCCCTTCCTGCAGGCAATTGCCTGAAAAAAGCCAGACCCGTATAAGTAAATTGCCCCTGACCATAACGGGTAGTAATAAGACTGCCCGGATGCTGCGATTCCCCGGGGTCATTAATGGCAAACAATGTTTTGTATGCCTTGTCGTACCCATCAACAAAATAAAGTCCTCTTTCCTGTACCCAGTTCTTAAAATCATCCTGTCCTATTCTGTTCGGCCAGTTCAGGAGCTCATGCTGCGGGTTCAGGATATGCACATCTGCACTTTCATCGGTTACCCTTGTACGGGATATATCAAACGGATAGGGGCCTATCCTGCTCTTTAACGGACCAATGCCGCTGCTGGTATTGTACTGCACAACCAGGTTGCCTCCCTCATATACATATTTCATCAAGGTATCGTACACAATATTCAGCCAATCGTGGATATTGTAGGCCCTTATGCCTGTAACAATGGCGTCGTACTGCTTTAAATTACCCGACAGCATATCCTTCTCCGAAAGCTGCACTACATCGTAATGCATTAACTGCAGCGCTTCCGGAACATAATCTCCCGCACCGGGTATATAACCAATCTTTTTGCCTACCGTGATAACTGGATCATCAATTACCTGCACCCGGTTGATATAGAAATAGGTAATGGTGGGAATATGCTTGTAGCTGATCCGCCGGATAGTGTAACTCTGGTACCTTTCCTTATACGGCGCTTCCAGGTCGGTAAAGAAATGCAGGTTTTTCTCCTTTGTATTTTTCAATACGGCTGCAGTGTTGATATTATAACTCTTTACCTGGTTTTTTGACAGGGAGATGGAGCTGTCCCCGGATATTTCATTCTTTACCAGCTTATCATTATTGTACTGGAACTGGTAGAAAGTAGCTTTTGCTTTGTTCAATTCTGTCAGGGAGGTTACATTCAGCCTGATCTGTCCCGGTGGCAGCTTGTTAAGGCGGGTAAATACCAGCTTGGGGGTCTCCAGTATTGAAATTGCAGGTGTGACAGCCAGGGGCTGGTACACTTCCCCCTCCACGGGATCGGTATACTTATACATCACGGGTTTCCTGAAAATAAAGAAGCGGTTGTCGATTTCCACGTTGAGCGTAACCTGGTACGGAGCCGGCGCTTCGGGCAATCCTATGTGCTCCTGGTCGTCTACAATGAACCTTGCGTCATTCAGCCCCTGCTCAAGCCAGTAGGGCTGGGTAACCGGGGCGTTCACCAGGATAAATATCTTTTTTGACGCTGCATGTGTGATATTATAAGGCAGCGGCGAGGGTATATTACCGGAAAAATTAGAAGTGGCTGATCTTATCTGCAGGGTACCGCGGTTTATAACGGACATGTTCACCTGTAGCGAATCTCCGGCTGCCACATAAGGCACATTTGTAGTAGCTTCAAAATAAATACCCGAACAGATCTCTATCAGCTTATATACTTCTGCGATCTTCTCCCGCATCCAGGCGGATTGATTGTTATTGCTGCCCACCAGCAGTGTATACAGCTTTATCAACTGCGACACGGATCTTTCCGGGTGCTCGTATGAAAAATCATTTATCAGGCTGTCTGTATACGCTGCTATTTTTTGCCGGGTAGCAGGATCCAGACCTGTCCTGGCAAGGGATGTTTCCACATCGTCCATCAGGTTGTCTACCGGCGGGGTACCGTCGGTGGTGACAAAATATTCGAGGGCAGCACCTCGCTGGGCAGCCACGCCAAAGCCCTGGCTTTTATGCTGACTACGGCTTTCCGCTGCAATTTCACCATATCCCTTGCCAAGCAGGGTATTATAACCTCCTACATCTATCTTGAACTGATCTTCGCTTTGCGTGCTTGTTCCGCCAAAATTGAAAGTATTCCACAGCAATCGTTTTGCCTGCCAGGGACGTACATTGTATTTAAAATGTTCGGGGAATCGGCTGGAATCGGCTGCGGCTTTAAATGCTTCCTGTGCCAGCACGGCAGATGCAGAGTGATGCCCATGTCCTGCCCTGCTGTCTGGTGGGAACCGTGTGATAATAATATCCGGCTGGAATTTACGGATCACCCAGACCACATCGCTCAGTATCTGCTCTTTCCCCCACTTTTCCAGCGCTTCCTCTGTTGTTTTACAAAACCCGAAATCATAGGCCCTTGAAAAAAACTGCTGCGCCCCATCCAGTCTCCTGGCAGCCAGCAGCTCCTGTGTGCGTATCAGTCCCAGCTCGGTTCCCTGTTCATCACCGATCAGGTTTTGCCCTCCGTCTCCCCGGGTAAGGCTCAGGTAACCTGTTTTATACAGCTCGCCTTTAGCCAGGTAAGCCAGTAAGCGGGTGTTCTCATCATCCGGGTGGGCGGCAATATATAATACGCTGCCGAAAACTTTCAGCTTTTTCAAACGTAACAGGATGTCGGAACTGTTATAGGTTTCAGGAGACTGCGCAAAGACGGGAATGAGATAAGAAATACAAAAACAGAATAGTAACAGTTTCTTCATATTATTTTGACAGCTTTCAACAATTGACGCACTACAGGCACTAATGGAATAAGCTTGTAAAATAAGTATTTAAATGCACATAGGCAGTCTAAAAAAAAGAAGACCACACCCTGTTGCATGGATTATTAATGGTATAACGAAATTTTAACGGTTAATCAACAAGCCTGTAAATTTCCTGTATGTCGCGGAGGATTTTGGTAAAGTTCAGGTTAAGGTCTTTTAATAAACCCGTTTTGAGATCAAATACCCAGCCATGTACAGTAGGGTATCCGTTCTTTGCATACTCCTGCTGAACGCTGGCAAGCTTCACAACATTGATGCATTGCTCCTGGACGTTCAGCTCTACCAGGCGGTTATAGCGGTCACCTTCGTCCGGGATCGCATTGAGCTCCTCCTTGTGCAGGCGGTATACGTCCCGTATGTTCCGCAACCACGGATTGAGGATTCCCAAGTCTTTTGGTTGCATAGCCGCCTTAACGCCTCCACAGTTGTAGTGACCACATACGATAATATGTTTCACCCCCAGGTACCGAACCGCATAATTAATTACCGCCATCACATTGAGGTCGATAGAACAAACCAGGTTCGCTACATTGCGGTGCACAAAAACCTCACCGGGTTCCAGTCCCATAATATCATTAGCAGGTACCCTGCTGTCGCTGCAACCGATGTATAAATAATCAGGTGTCTGGTCTTTTGAGAGCTTTTCCAGGAAATTAGCATCTCCTGCTTTTTTTGTTGCGATCCAATCCCTGTTGTTCTGAAAAATCTGCTCATATGTGACCATAACTATTAATTTAAATAATTTATTGAAGATTGTGAAAAACCTTTTGTACGTCTTCGTCCTGCTCCAGCCTGTCGACCAGCTTTAACACTTCCTGTGCCTGGTCTTCCGGAAGCTCCACTGTGGTGGAGGGTATCCACTCGACCTCCGCACTGATGGGAGTAATATGTTTTTCCTCCAAGGCTTTCTGCATATTTCCGAAATCGGTGAATCCGCAGCGTATCACCAATACCTCTTCTCCATTTTCTCCGGTACTTTCTCCCAGCTCTTCCAGACCAAAGTCAATCAGCTCCAGCTCCAGGTCCTCCGCATTCAGGCCTGTGGGATTTAACTTAAAGACACCCATTTTTTTAAACTGGAATGCCACACTGCCGCTGTTCCCCAGGGCGCCGCCTCCTTTATTGAAATGACTTTTTACATTTGCCACCGTTCTGACATGGTTATCTGTGGCAGTTTCCACCAATACGGCCACACCATGCGGTCCATATCCTTCATACAATATTTCGTCATAGTTGTCCATCTCCTTACCCAATGCGCGCTTGATGGCTGCATCTACCCTGTCTTTGGGCATATTCACACTTTTCGCATTCTGCACGCAACGCCTGAGCGCGGGATTGGTATTGGGGTCCGGACCTCCGGCTTTTACTGCAATAGCTATTTCCTTACCGATTCGTGTAAACTGCTTCGCCATCCTGTCCCAGCGGGCAAACATGGTGGATTTTCTGACTTCAAATATTCTTCCCATGAAACAAAAATAATTATACCTTTTGAAATAATTTGTGGGCGACAAAAGTAAGTTGTTTATACTTAATACATATGAACCGGGCGCGGATTATAGCACATTTTGACCTGGACGCTTTTTTTGTTTCAGTTGAATGCATCAACAACCCCGCACTGAAAGGCATACCGCTGATTGTGGGGGGAAGCAGGGAACGTGGCGTAGTAACCGCCTGCAGCTATGAAACCCGTAAGTTCGGTGTTCATTCCGCCATGCCCATGGCCACCGCCATGCGCCTGTGTCCACAGGCAACGGTCATAAAGGGAACACGCGGAGAATACAGCCGCTACTCCCGCATGGTAACAGAGATCATAGCCGCCAAAGCCCCGCTTTTTGAAAAAGCTTCCATTGATGAGTTTTACCTGAACCTGACGGGAATGGATACCTATTTTGATCCCTGGCAATGGACCGTCGACCTCCGGCAGGAAATTATTGATAAAACAGGATTACCTATTTCATTCGCGCTGGCATCCAACAAAATGATCGCCAAAATTGCTACTAACGAGGCAAAGCCCAACGGCTGCATCCGGGTGCCGGCAGGTATGGAACAGGAGTACCTGGCACCCTTGCCGGTAAATACCATACCGGGCATCGGCAAACAAACCCATCGTCACCTGCTGGATGCAGGTATTAAAACCATAGGCGATATTACGGTCCGCACAGAAAAGCAAATGGAACAACTGCTTGGAAACTACGGCACAGAGCTTTGGAATAAAGCACATGGAAGACATTCGGGAGAAGTGATACCTTACTACGAAGCCAAGTCTGTTTCTACAGAAAATACCTTTGAAGCCAACACCAACGATGCAGGTTTCCTGCTGAGCGAGCTCACACGGATGACAGAAAAGATAGGATTTGAACTGCGGCGGGATGATAAAATGACAGGATGCGTGACAGTCAAGATCCGGTATTCCGACTTTGAGACCCGTTCCAGGCAGACTTCCGTTTCCTATACCTTTTATGATGATGAGCTGATACCAGTAGCAAAAGGACTCTTTCATAAATTATACCAGAAGGGAGAGCATGTGCGCCTTTTAGGCGTGAAATTCAGCGAGTTAACCAATGAGGCCCGGCAGACCAACCTGTTTGAGGACACTGAAAAAAAATCAAGCCTCTACAAGGCCATCGACTCGGTAAAAAACAGGTTCGGAAAGACCGCGATCAACAGGGGAAAAACCAGTTGATAATTTTTTTTAAACATAGTCCACTATAATGGTAGGAAATTAATATCTTTGTGCTCCAAATTTTTAACCATATTAAAAAGAATGTATTATGAGTTTGCGTTTAGGTGACATTGCACCGAATTTTACAGCTGATACCAGCGCAGGAAAGATCGATTTTTATGAATATTTAGGTGATGGTTGGGGTGTATTGTTTTCACACCCTGCTGATTATACTCCTGTCTGTACCACTGAATTAGGCAGAACGGCTCAATTACAGGATGAATTTGCTAAACGTAATGTGAAGGTACTGGCAGTGAGCGTAGATACGCTTGACAGGCACGAAGGCTGGATCAAAGATATTAATGAAACACAGAAAACAGATCTGAAGTTTCCCATCATAGCAGATCCTGAAAGAAAAGTATCCACCGCATACGGTATGATCCATCCCAATGCTTCCGAAAACTTTACCGTTCGTTCTCTGTTTGTAATAGGTCCCGATAAAAAAGTAAAGCTGACCATTACATACCCGGCTTCCACCGGCAGAAACTTCAACGAAGTATTGCGGGTGATTGATTCCCTGCAGCTGACTGCAAATTACAGCGTAGCTACTCCGGCAGACTGGAATGCAACAGAAGATGTAATTGTTGTACCTGCTGTTTCTACAGAAGATGCAATCAAAAAATTCCCTAAAGGGGTTAACGTGGTAAAACCTTACCTGCGTTATACACCCCAGCCGAATTTATAATCCGGGGATCATATCTGTTTTAAATAAAAAGCAGCTTCCTGAGAAGCTGCTTTTTATTTATTATACTCTCTAATTGACGGGAAAAACAACAAATGCCCTGTATTCCTATATTTCACCCAGGAAACGTTGCATCCTTTTCACCGTCTCCTCCCGCCCAAGCATAACCGCAATATCAAATACGTGCGGACCGAACTTCCCTCCTACCAGCATAATCCGGAACGGCATCATCACCTCACCGGGCTTTAGACCTGCAGCCGCGGCCCACTCTTTAAAGCCGGCTTCCAGGGAAACAGGTTCCCACTCTGCTGTTACAAATTTTGCTATCACCGACCGGAAAAACTGTAATTTGGCATCATTCCATTTGGGACGGACAGCTTCGAAATCAAAATTCTCAGGCGCCTGAAAAAAGAAAGCAGACTGGTCAACAAAATCGGGCAGCAGCGTTACACGATCTTTTACCAGCTCCAGTACCTTTTCGAAATAAACATCATCAGCAATACTTATTTCTTTCTGATCAAAATATGGTTGCACCTGTGCTGCGTAGGAGGATACCGGTAATTTTTTCAGCCATTCGTGATTGAACCATTTTGCCTTTTCATAATCAAATTTTGCGCCTCCGCTATGCACCCTGTCAATGGAAAATTTTTCTATCAGCTCCTCTTTGGTAAACAATTCCTGCTCTGTGCCATCATTCCATCCCAAAATCGCCAGCATATTAACAAATGCTTCCGGCAAAAAACCTTTTTCACGAAACCCTTCCGTAAGCTCTCCTGTTTTTGGATCTGTCCAGTTCATGGCAAACACGGGGAAGCCATATTTAGCGCCATCCCGTTTGCTGAGCTTGCCGGTTGGGCCAAGGATCAAAGGCAGGTGCGCCCATTGCGGCATCTTGTCTAACCCGAACAGGTATTGCCACAGCAGCACATGCACCGGGCTGCTCGGCAACCATTCTTCCCCGCGAAACGCATGTGTGATCTTCATCAGGTAGTCATCTACTACCACGGCCAGGTGATAGGTAGGCATTCCATCTGCTTTCAGCAGCACTTTATCATCTACCAGCGAAGAATTGAACTCTACCTCTCCCCTGATCATATCCTTAAATGTTATCCGTTCGTTATCCGGCATTTTTATCCTGATAACGTGACGGGTACCTTTCTCCAGCAGCGCTTTTACTTCTGCCGCCGGGAGCGTAAGTGAATTACGCATCTTATCCCGGACAGTACGATCATATTGCGGTGAAGGATTTTGTTCCGTCTTACAATCAACCCTCATTTTTTCCAGCTCCTCGGGGGTATCAAACGCAAGATAAGCCCGGCCGTCAGCCACTAACTGATCCGCATACTGCCTGTACAGCGGCTTCCTTTCACTCTGCCGGTAGGGACCATACTTGCCGGGCCTCAGGGGGCTTTCATCCGGTTCCAGACCGGCCCATTGCAAACAATCGTAAATATATTGTTCGGCTCCTTCCACAAACCTTGTCTGGTCGGTATCCTCTATCCTTAAAACAAAATCGCCGTGATTTCGTTTAGCAAAGAGATAATTATATAAAACGGTTCTGACACCTCCCAGGTGCAATCCTCCGGTTGGACTGGGTGCAAAACGAACTCTGACTTTACTGTTATTCATACTACAAAAGTATTAAATCATGCAAAATAGGATAAAAAACAGGCAGTTTGAAACCTGCGTGCCTAACTTTTCAATACCTAAGCACTACATTTGTTCATCATCACAAATATTACTACTACAATGTTAACAAAAACACCCCTCCTGGAAGCCATAGATAAAAAAGACTTCATTAAAGCCAAAGAGCTGATCGATGGCGGGGAATCATTACCCGAAGGCATGCAGGAATACAACAAAAGAACGGTTTTTGAAACCCTGGTGAAAGGAAAGGCTTTTGATGTGCTGGATGCGCTGGTAAAAAAAGGAATAATAGAAACTGATGTGTACGAATACGACAAGCTGGAATACAGCATCTTTGAAATACTCTTTAAAAATTTGTCTGCTGAGGAAGACTCCCTTCAATACCTGAAAGATTTTATTGGCAGAGCCGATAATATAAACGATGAAGTAGCCGGCCAAACCCTGCTGAGCCATGCCATCA
>CAKSVK010000136.1 GCA_934502905.1 uncultured Chitinophagaceae bacterium | reverse complement strand
CCGTTGATCCATACCGTAGCTTCCGGCGAAACAGCCCGTACCAGCGATTCGCCTGTCAGCAGGTTATCGAGAGCGATCGTCGCGCAGGCCGGGTTCGTTGAAAAAGTCCGTGTAATGAGCCCGTTGCTTAGCACCAGCCAGCCCTCTCCCGTCCGGTAAACGGAAGAAGCAGGCATTTTATCTGAAATAAGCCAGTCGCCATCCGGCTTGTCATATTTATTAAAAACAGGCAGCTGATTGATATTTATCTGCGCCGGCAATGCTCCGGAAAAAAAGAGGACGAATAAAACAAGGAAGCCTTTCTCTTTCATATCTGAACAAATGGTATTAGGAATACTCCGAAAATAGTTCAATAAAAACCAAGTTAGTTAATTTATAATTTATAACTTAACGGGATTAAAAACGAATGTCTTTTTGACCGGGGCCCCGCAAAACGATCGTAACAGAAGATTAATAAATAATTAAAATTGGGAATTGTGCAGCAGAAATATCTGTAGTAATTTAACATGCCAATTTCATGTCGGTTGATCAACTCCATATAACCCGTTTATTTCAGCAAATTCATTGCGGAAATGAAGCCGCCCTTTGGGATCTGCACACCGGCTATTTTCACAGGCTCTTTCGTTTCGTGTTGTCCTTAACAGGCAGCAGGGAATGTACGGAAGAAGTAGTAAATGATACTTTTCTTGATATCTGGCAGCACCGCGCTTCATTGAAAAATGTGGATAACGAGGAAGTATACCTGTTTATATGTGCCAAAAACAGGGCGCTTAAGCAAATAAGAAAAACGGATAACTATTACCGTCTGCTGGAACATATACACGACTTTCCCTGTAGCCTGGAAAGAACGCCCCACGACCTGATGGTGAGCTCCGAAATCCAGCATCGTATCAATGCAGCCATACAATCGCTGCCGCTCCAATGTAAACTTATCTTCAGCCTGGTAAAAGAAAATAACCTGAAATACAGGGAGGTAGCCTGCATTCTCGGCATTTCCGTAAAAACAGTAGAGAACCAAATGAGCATTGCCTTGAAAAAGCTGAGCCGTTCCGTTCCTTTACTACTTGTCCGCTAAAATATTTTTTTCTTTTTGGGGGTATCTGCCTCTTCAGGGTATCCTTTAATATATCAAACGATCAATGTATTATGCCCGTTTCAAGAATATGGGAATTGCTGGCAAAAAAATATAATCACGAACTCAATGAAAATGAGCTTCGTGAACTGGAAACACTTTTAACTCAACACCACGACGCATTCCAGTTGGATGAAATCATATCCGGGTTGGACAGGATCCCGTTGCAGAAGGTAACGGATGCTGCCGATGAACACAAAAGTCTCATGACCATTAAGCTTGCCATGGAAAAAGGCAGGGAGGAGCACAGCGAAGAAAACCTGTATACAATGCAGGCGGAAAGGATGCTGCGAAAAAGACGTATCCTGCAGGCAGGTAGCTGGCTTTCGGGGGTAGCAGCCTGCCTGGTATTTGCCTGGTTCTGGTGGCCTGCCTCAAAGCAGATGGATGAAAAAGATACGCCAAAAAGTGAAGTTGTCACCAACGGGAATTCTAAAAGTACGATCAACCTGCCGGACGGATCTGTCGTTAAGCTGAACGCTAACAGTTCCCTTTGGTATAACGAAGGATTTGGTGTGAATGGGAGGGAGATCACACTGGTGGGAGAAGCTTTCTTTGAAATCGCAAAAAACGAAGATCTTCCGTTGACAGTGCACGCGGGAAACATGGATATAATTGTAAAAGGCACCGTATTCAATGTAAGAGCATATAAAGAGGATGCTACTGTGGAGGCCTCCCTGATTGAAGGCTCCATAGAGGTCTCTGATAAAAATGATCCCGACCGGAAAATACTGCTCCGTCCTAATGAAAAGATTTTGATCGCACAGGCAATGGTAAATCCGGCTGCTGATGCTAAGGCACCCGTCAATGAAGGCATCCTGGAAATGGCGAAAATAAAACCCAACCCCACAGACAGCAGCATTAACGAAATAGCCTGGATAGAAGACAAACTTACTTTTTACAGGGAACCGTTTTACAGCCTGGCACAGAAAATGGAAAGATGGTACAATGTGACCATTCAATTTGAAACGGAACAAATGAGAAACATGACTTTCACAGGCTCCTTTGAAAAAGAGAACATCACGGAGGCCCTTGACGCCCTGCGCCAGTTGGCTTCTTTTAACTATACCATTGAAAACAGGAAAGTAACTATAACGAACACACGATGATAGTTTTATCTATATGTTTACATATATTGAACATATTTTACATATAGTAAACACTAAATTATGAAGCCTCCCATTAAAAAGATATAATACATACGCCAATGATCACATAAGACTCAATAAAAAAGGAGATGCTCGCAACATCTCCCCGTTAAGCAAACAGGGAACCGAAAAAGCAGTTCCCTTATTATTAAACTCAACAATTTAAAGGTATGCTTTTTTCCAAAACTAATTGGGACAGGCAATGGAAGCCCTATTCCCTGAAATGGAAATTTATTATGAAAATTTCTTTCATTGTTACTACATGCTTGTGCCTCCAGTTAGGCTTGTGGGCCAATGCACAAAAAGAAATCTCCCTGACTGTTAAAAAAGAACCCTTACGGAAGGTATTAAGCCTGATCGAGAAAAACTCAGACTATCGCTTTCTCTACACCGACGCCCCGGTTTTTGAAAACCGCCGGGTTACGCTGAAGGTACAGGATGCTTCCATAGCAGAAGTAATGACAAAGGTGCTGGCAGGCACCGGACTGGAGTACCAGATCAATAGCAATGAGCTGGTGGTGCTGAGCTTCGCACCGGCAGGTAGCGTACAGCAGAAAGCGCTTATCAAAGGCAGGGTGATCGATGAGACGGGTACCCCTGTGTCGGGTGCCACCGTAGCGGTTAAGGACGGAAATCAATCAGCAGTAACAGGTACTGATGGAAGCTTCACAATAGAAGCAGATGGTAATGCGACCCTGGTGATCAGTTCCGTTGGATATGTCGACCGTGAAATCGCCGTAGGCGGACGGTCTTTACTGGACATTATACTGCAAACCGATCAAAAGTCCCTGTCGGAAGTAGTAGTAACTGCATTGGGCATCAGCAGGGAAAAGAAATCCCTGGGATACACTACCCAAAAGATAGATGGGGCACAGCTAAATGAAACCCCGGCTACCAACTTTGTGAACAATATGTCCGGCAAGGTTGCCGGTGTGCAGATCAATACTTCCGGTACCGTAGGCGGCTCTGCCAGGATCACGTTGCGGGGGGAATCTTCACTGGGACTGGGAGGCAACCAGCCCCTGTTTGTAATAGACGGTGTGCCGGTCGGTAACGACGGCATGGGCAGCAACAGCGGATCTGCCGACTATGGTAACAGTGCGGCAGAATTCAACCCGGCAGACGTGGAATCGATGAACGTGCTGAAAGGCCCTGCCGCCGCTGCCTTATATGGTTCAAGAGCGACATATGGCGCTATCATCATCACTACCAAAAAAGGCAGTGCGCGCAAAGGAATGGATGTAAGCTTCAACTCCTATTATTTTTCTGAGACAGTAGCAAACCTTCCCAAATTCCAGAATATGTTCGGGCAGGGCAGAGACGGGATGTATGAAGGATCAAACTTCGGTGCGTCCTGGTCTCAATATCCCGATGGCGTTAGGGACGGTTATGATGAAAGCTGGGGGCCCCGCCTGGATAATGGTACACTGGAAAAACAATTCAACTCCCCGACCACCAACGGATTCCGTGGAGGTGATGTTGCATTGAACAACAGGGGTGATGTAATTGCAACGCCATGGGCTTCCCAACCCAACAATGTCAGGGATTTTTTTGACAATGGTCAGAAATACTACAACAACCTGGCTTTCTCCGGTGGCAACGACAGGGGTAACTACAGATTGTCCATGACCTCCCTGAATGTAAAAGGCGTGGTGCCCAACAATAACCTTGACCGTTACCAGCTGAATTTTAACGGGCAATACAAGCTGACAAGCAAGCTGACGTCTTCCATCAGCTTCAACTACATGAAACAGACCAGCACCAACAGACCGGATAACGGGTATGGAAGGAATACCGTCATGTATTTTTTTACCTGGATGACGCGCCAGGTTGATATCAACAGCTTACGCAATTACTGGCAACCCGGATTCGAGGGAATACGCCAGTTTCAATATAACTACGGCGAAAACCACAATAACCCTTATTTTCTGCTGTATGAAAATACCCGTGGACAAAATAAAGACAAGGTATTTGGAAACATTTCATTTGACTATGCTTTCACCGACAGGCTGAAACTGAAATTACGTACTGCAGAAGACCTGTATTATGACTTCAGACCACAGCGCACGGCTATCAGCACAGTAGACCAGCCATTGGGCGGATACATAGAAGAACTGATCAAACGTGAAGAGCGAAACACAGACCTGTTATTAACTTACAATGGAGAGGCTGCAGACGGTGACTTCGGTTATATGTTGTCTGCCGGCGCCAACAGGCTGGACGTAAACGGAAGAGGTTCCTGGACGCGCAACAGCGGCTTGTTGATCCCCGGGATTTATACCATCCAAAATACCAATCAATTGATCCAGTCCTCCACCTGGAACTCCAGGAACAGGATCAACAGCGTGTATGCGATGGCAAACCTGCATTACAAAGGATTGGTATACCTGGATTTCACAACCAGGAATGACTGGTCAAGCACCTTACCGCCTGATAACAACTCCTATTTTTATCCTTCCGTGGGGTTAAACACCAATATCAAGGATGTATTGAAACTTCCTGCGGCCATCAGCCAGGCACAGTTAAGACTGGCCTGGGCTAAAGTGGGAAGCGATACCGGCCCGTATAATTTATACAACACATATGTGAACGCTCCCCAATGGGGCAGCTACTATACGGTAGCCAATGGCAGCCAGCTGAAAAATGCCGCCTTAAAGCCGCAAATGAACCATACCTATGAAATAGGTACTTCCCTGGGCTTTTTTAATAACAGGTTAGGACTTGACGTTGTCTACTACGATATCCGGTCTGTCAACCAGATCATGTCCATTCCTATACCACAAAGCTCCGGTCAGACAGGCAGGGTGATCAATGCAGGAGAAATTAAAAACGCCGGTGTGGAAGTTGTATTGAACGCAACCCCCATACAAACTACCACCGGCTTCAGGTGGAACGTTACTGTAAACTGGGCACGGAACAGGGGAAAGGTCATTTCCCTTGATCCGGAAGTAGATAAGCTGGTTCAGGCTGCGCCGGGTGAGAATGCTTCCATTCAGGCAAGAGCGGGTGAAAGAATGGGGGCGATCTGGGGACCGGGATACCAAAGGGTACCGGATGGACCTTTAAAAGGCGAGATCATCATCGCCAGCAATGGCAGGGCAGTGGCCACCACCGAAGATATCTACCTGGGCAACTACAACCCCGACTGGACAGGCGGTATCTCCAACCAGGTAAGCTACAAAAACTTTCACCTGAGCTTCCTGTTCTCAGGACAATACGGCGGTGTTTTTGTTTCCCGTTTTTACAACAAGGCCGCCGGCTCCGGTCAGCTGATAGAAAGCCTGTGGGGCCGTGGCGACAGGGCTCCCGGAACCGAATACACAGAGCTTTATTATGCAAAAGGCGCTGCCCTGATGCCGGACGGCAGCTATCAGCCCAACTCTACAGGCGACCAGGGCAAGCTGGATGCGGGTGTGTACGGAACGGATGTAAGAACAATGGTGAAAGGACAAATGGATCATATTTCTGAAGCGCAATTGTTCAGCTCTACTTATTTCAAGTTGAGAGAATTGTCTTTAGGATATAATATCCCGTACAAAGTATTGAACCCTACGTTCATCAAATCGGCCAAAATATCGCTCACCGGCAGGAACCTGCTGTTATTCAGACCATCGAGTAATGTACATTTCGATCCGGAAGTTTCGGTGGCAACTGCCGGTGGCGGACTCATCCCCGGGTTTGAAAATATGAGTATCCCCGGTACCAGAGAAATAGGCGTAAGCCTTAATGTTAATTTTTAAACTTCCAAATGAACAAATATGAAGAAGTTAAAAGCAATATATATATTACTGCTGCTGGCATTTGTAAGCTGCACGAAAGATTTTGAAGAAATCAATACCAACCCGAACGAATCGGAAACATTGACCGGACCGGGGTTATTACTTCCCAACCTGTTAAGGAGTTCCATCAACAGCAGCTTTAATACTTCCTATCAGAGAGGTGTTATTGCCGGTGACCTGGTATATAATGATTTTAGCAGCAACTACAGCAACTGGGTACGCGCCGATGCTCCGGGTTATTTCCTATGGTCAAACTACGACTATATCAGGGAGCTGAATGAAGTCATCTCTATTTCAGAAAGAGACCAGTTAAATAACTTCAAAGGGGTGGCGTTGATCATGCGGGCTTTCCTGTTCCAGAATCTTACCGATTTATACGGTCCTATTCCTTTCCGCGAAGCCGCTTCTGCCAAGCTGGAACAGATATATAAGCCGCGTTATGAGCAGCAACAGGCTGTTTACGAAGGATTATTGCAGGACCTGGAAGAAGCATCCAACTTATTGGGGACAACTACTGAAAACGTGCTGGGCGATATTTTATTTAACGGCGATATCAGCCGATGGAAAAAATTCGCTACGGGATTGACCATCCGGTTGTTGATCAGGCAATCGAAAAAAGCAGATCCTACGGCAGCGCTTACCAACATCATAAATAACCCAACCCAATACCCGCTGTTTACTTCCCACGAAGACCAGGCCGCATTGCAATACCTCGAAGTATGGGATAATTCCATGCCATTGTACACCAGAAGCAACAGCGATTATGCGACCAGCACAAGGGTAAGTAAGAACCTGGTGGATAACCTGAAGCTGTTAAACGATCCCCGCCTGCGCGTATATGCACTTCCTACCCAAACCAGTTCCAATGCAAGCGATGACCCTGCGGATTATGAATACCACGGTGCGGTAAATGCTATGGGTCCCCTGCTGAATCCCGCGGACTATTCCGCTCCCGGTATGTTATGGGCGCCGTTGCAATACAATTCGCTGGCCTCTATGACGGCAGCGCAGGCATTGCTGCTTACCTATTCCGAAGTGCAGTTCAACCTGGCGGAAGCAGCGGAAAAGGGCTATATTCCGGGCGGATCGGCAGCAGCGGAAACCTACTACCTGAACGGTATTGCAGACCAGTTTGAATACTATGCCAGCCGGATCGGGAACAGGTACGAAAGCTCCTTCTTAAAGCTGAGCGCGGCCGATGTTTTGCCGGACAACAGCTATTATACACAGGCTGAAGTAGCTTATACAGGAACGCAGGAAGAAAAGCTTACTAAAATAGCCCGGCAGAAATGGCTGTCCCTGTACTTTGTGGGATATGAAGCCTGGAGTGAATGGAGGAGAACAGGCTTCCCTGAAATAGTAGCGGGCACTGCAGGTCCGGGTTATATCGCCAGAAGGGTAATGTATCCTGCTGATGAAATGCGTATCAATGAAGACAATTACAACCAGGCCGTTCAATGGCTCGGTGCGGATGATCTGAAAACCCGGCTTTGGTGGGATGAATAATAATGCTTCAACGGCTTTCTCATGCTAAGCGGTTGCGTTTCTAAAAAGGCTGGAGTGATCCGGCCTTTTTTTAGCACCTGTGCTCCATCCAAAATTTTCTGCCTGCCTTTTTTTCATTGCCGTTAATTTTGTTTTAAAAACCACAACGAATATTGATACATAACAACCTGCTGCTGATCCTTACATTATTTTTCCTGATGGCTTTGTTGTTCCTCCTTAGCCAGCGGTTGAAAATTTCTTATCCCATCTTTCTTGTTATCGGTGGACTTGCGATCAGCTTTATCCCGAAAATACCATCGATCAGCATCAGTCCGGACCTTATCTTCCTGATCTTCCTGCCACCTTTGTTATTTGACGCTGCCTGGCATGTATCCTGGAACCAGCTATGGAAATGGAGACGATCCATACTCATACTAGGATTTGGACTGGTATTCGCCACGTCGGCTGCCGTTGCCTATTTTTCGGTGGCTATCATACCGGGGTTCACGGTAGCGCTGGGTTTTTTATTAGGTGGTATCATATCTCCTCCTGATGCTGTTGCAGCCACTTCCGTGCTAAAAGGAATGGCCGTACCCCGCAGGGGGCTGGCCATACTGGAAGGGGAAAGCCTGGTAAACGACGCTGCATCCCTTACCATCTTCCGGTTTGCACTGGCAGCTATCCTTACCGGCTCTTTTGTTGTAAAAGATGCGCTTGTCAGCTTTTCCATTCTTTCCATAATGGGCGTAACCGTGGGGCTGGTCATTGCCCATTTCCTTTACCTGGTATTACGCTATTGGGCAAGAGCCTCCAGCATTACCACGCCCATCACCCTGATAGCGCCCTACCTGATGTATATAGTAGCGGAATCGCTGGAATGGTCGGGCGTACTGGCTGTAGTCAGCGGCGGATTATTTCTTTCCTTCCGGTCCAGCGATTACCTGAACTACCATACCAGGATGCAAACGGCTGAAGTATGGGAGACCGTCGGATTCCTGCTGAATGGATTCGTATTCATCCTGATAGGACTGGAACTGCCGGTTATTATCAACGGGCTGGAAAATTATTCGATGAAGGAAGCCATCCGTTACGCATTGCTGATCACCTTAATGGTAATCGTTATCCGGATCATACTGGTCTATATCGCGTCATTTGTACCGAGGTTATTGAGTAAGCGTATCAGGGAAACGGAAAAGAATCCCGGCTTCAAGCTTCCCTTCGTGATTGGCTGGGCCGGCATGCGCGGCGTCGTATCGCTTGCATCTGCATTGGCCATCCCGCTTACGCTGAGTGATGGCACCGACTTTCCCCAACGTAACCTGATCCTGTTTATCACATTCGTTGTTATCTTAAGCACGCTTATCTTCCAGGGGCTTAGCCTTCCATGGATCATTAAGCTGCTGAAGGTGGAGGAAATTGATGATTATATCCCCGAAGAAGAACAAATAGCCGCCATCCGTTTGCAGCTCGGCAAACAATCCCTCGAGTACCTGAAAAACAATTATCCATACGAGGTAGAACATTACGATGCAGTTGCACGCATCAAAGACAACCTGGAGACTGTGGTGGCTACAGCAGCTGCAGGCATACAGCAGGGGAAAGACAACGAAGAGCTGAAAACAATGAAAGGTCTCACACAAAAGATCATGCTGGAGCTGATCGATATCCGGCGGCAGGGACTGATCACCATGCGGCTGGAAAAAAAATATGATGACAAGGTGCTGCGAACACTGGAACGTAACTTTGACCTGGAAGAAGCAAGATTACTCAAGCCTTAATATATATCTTTCAATATATTCCTGACCGATCAATACCTATCTTCGCTCTTAGACCGGGCCTTTGCAAATAAACGGCCAAGCCCGGGTTGAATCCGTATACCTGAATAAATTTTTCAATAAACGTATGTCCGAACAAAAGCTGATCATATATACCGATGGCGCGTCCAGAGGCAATCCCGGGCCGGGAGGATACGGTGCCATCCTGAAATGGGGAAAGACAGAAAAAGAGCTGTCGGCCGGATACCGGCTCACGACCAACAACAGGATGGAGCTGCTGGCTGTGATAGCGGCCCTGGAAGCGCTTAATAAAAAGGGGTTGAACATTATAATTTATTCCGACAGTCAATACGTAGTAAAAGCGGTAAAACAAGGCTGGTTACATAATTGGATAAAAACGGATTTTAAAGGTGGTAAAAAAAATAAGGATCTCTGGAAAAGATACCACGTCCTGTCACAGGGCCATACTATTGATTTTATTTGGGTAAAAGGGCATGCCGACAACGCCTACAACAATCGTTGTGACGTGCTGGCTACCACTGCGGCAGACGGAAAAAACCTGAAGGCAGATGAGGGATATGAAGAAGAAAAGGAAGGCTGAGTTTTCAGCCCAACCAACCATCATTCATGTGATCCTTTATAGCTATTGTAAATTGCGTAATACCCAGCTATGACCAACCACGACATCCTGAAAAGTCGAGTAGGCCTGGGCATTTCAGCCCAAGCCGCTCACAGAACCGTGCTTGAGACTCTCACCTCACACGGCTCT
>CAKSVK010000135.1 GCA_934502905.1 uncultured Chitinophagaceae bacterium | reverse complement strand
ATACTGAACAGAAAGATACCATACGATAAAATACTGGCCGACAAGATGGAACATCTGCCGGTACCTGATATGGAAGCTTCCTGGCAGAAGATGAGATCCATATTGGATAATGAAATGCCCGTGGCGGAGAAAAAAAGGCCGGCAGCGGGTAAATGGTGGCTGGGTGCGGTAGCCGCATTACTTATCTCCGGTGCCCTGTTATGGTATACCCATACGGAAAAGCAGGCTGACATTCACCCGCCTGCAGCGCTTATTGAATCTACCATCCGCTTCCCGGAAACAGCGCCGGGGAAAAATATAAATAAAACGGACAGGACACAGGATGCCGACAATTCCCGCTCCACTCCCGTCTCAACCGCAGAAAAAGCAGTTGAAGCCGGCAGTCCGGGTATTATAAGAAAAAAAACTGCCGAAGCTCACCTAAACTCAGATAAAAACGTTTACATTACAGAAGCCCCGGGCACTGGTCCGGCAGGAAAGAACCTGCCTGCCAATAAACCAGCGGCTGATCCCAGGGTTTATACAGAGCCCATTCCCGAAAAGAAGTTACACGCAGCCGTTAGCAACCTTCACTCCTCTGAAATTTCAGAGAACGCTATCCCCAACGACAAAACATCCTTTTTCTCTCACAGTGAGTCGGCCACTGTTATTCATGCAACGCCGGCATCCGTACCCGTTGAAAACCTATTGTACACCGATAGCAAAAATATAAGTGCCGGTAGTTATATCGGCAGGCTGGCCTATACGTTGCCCGAAAGCGAAGCTGTCCGAAAAGCAGCGCTCAGACAGTTGAAACGCCAGCAGAGAAAGGACGAAAGGGATATGGCCCGCTCCTACAGCACAAGTCGTTCTTTATGGGGTGAGCAGCCGGACCGCTGGTTCGCAGCGGGGGTAGCTCCGTTTCAGAATGTTGCTGTAGGTAACCAGAAGACCTATAACTATGGTGCAGGCGCCACACGCAGTATGGTCACCGACTATATCCCCGCCCCTTATCTGCAATTGCATGTTACCAACCGGGTATATGTGCAAAGTGAATTTCAGTTCAACGCGCCGCAGTCTACCCCGGCATTGCTGCTGGATCAGCGGAATGCAGTCGCGCCCATGAGCCCCGGTATTTTGTATGAGAACACCTACCTGAGAAAGTTGTATTACTTCAACATCCCGGTGAGCTTTTATTACAGTCCGGTCAAAAATTTCTACCTGGGAAGCGGGGTGCAGTTTTCTTCACTGAGCAGCGGACTGGCAACCGTGGAGCAAATGGGAGCCAACAACACCCAACTGGCATCGGAAACCATTACCCTGAAAGATGATGCACTATCTTCAAATCTTCGCGGATCGGAATGGAGGTACCTGCTGGATGCTACCTATTACATAAACCGTTTTTCGTTTGGCTTACGGTATAGCCAGGCCCTGAATAATTATATTGATCTAAAAATAAATAACTCCTTACCCCCCAGCCAGGCAAGGAACCAGGCCATACAGCTTTCTATGCGCTATAATATTATTGTCAGCGACAAAAGGAGGTAGAATCATTCAGATATCAACATTGAATTGGAATTAAAAGAAGTGCGGCGGCGGGACTTCTTTCAGCAATAATGCATAAGACAAATTTTTTGTAAATCAATGACCTGAAAAAGTTGCGGGCAGACACGCAACACTGCAGTTTGTGGCCCCTTCGTGTGCAGGGAATATAATGAGTTATAACATCGATGCCTGACGTCGCACGCCCTGCTGTCATTTTCAAAGCGTTTTTAGCTGCTATTCATCTTTCTTTGGCCAGACCCGCCAAGCTTCACTTCTTACCGGTGTAAGCAAAGATATTATCCAATCAAAATCAGCCCCCGACAAACCGGGTACAAGACAGCACAGGACGGGCTGAAATATTATTTGATCTAACTTAGTTGTATTATATTAACATTTGCTTTTTCTGTATGAAGCCCATACTCCGCAAATTCAGCCCTGCACAAAACCAGTCGTTTTTTGTGCAAACCGTAAAGGGAAAGGACATGATAAACCCCTGGCATTATCATCCTGAGATCGAGATTGTATATATCAAGAACAGCATGGGCACTTTTGCCGCCGGGGATTATATGGGTAACTTTAAGCCTGGTGACGTGTTGGTTTTTGGTGCACATTTGCCCCATACCACTGTTCATGAATCCCGTTACGTAACTTCTTCGAGGAGCAGGGGCGAAGCAATCACTGTCCATTTCCAGCTGGAAAATATTGGTGTGGACCTGCTGAACACACCTGAAATGTCAGCTACCTATCATCTGCTGACCAATATACTACCCCGTGGAATATTGCTGAAAGGCTGCACCCGGGAATTTGTAATTGAGTCCATGCTGTCGATCATTAACTTATCGCCTGCCAAGCGAATGCTTTGCCTGCTGGCGATCCTGGAGCAAATCGCGGACAGTGAAGATTATGATATTCTTGCCGGGAAAAGTTATACCAACAACACGAACGATTTTGACAGCAATCGCATTAAAGCGGTTTACAACTATACTTTTGAAAACTATCATCGCCCTATTTACCTGGAAGAGCTGGCAGCGCTGACCCACCTCACCCGGCAGTCTTTTTGCAGGTTCTTTAAAAACAGTAACCGGAAAACCTATTTCCAGTTTTTGATGGAGGTAAGAATAGGACAGGCCTGCCGGTTGCTTGTAAATGATAATTTAACCATCCAGGAGATCAGCACCAGTTGCGGTTATAACAACATGGCTCATTTTATACGGCAGTTCAGGAAGGTGACCGGGCAAAACCCGCTTCAATATAAAAAGAAAATGCTGGCAACCCAAAGAGAAGCAATGATCATGTAAATACGGAATGTTAATATAACATAATTTTTTGTCTACCGTATTTTAAAAAGTCATATTTAAAATATCTATTATTGCTATAAACCGGAAATGTAAAATATCCGGAACAACTTTTCATATGAATTATCGTACACTGGGAAAAACCGGGCTGCAGGTATCTGTACTGGGATTTGGCGTTTCGCCGGTGGGGAATGTTTTTGAGCCGGTGGAGGAGTCCGCTGCTATCAATGCGCTGCACTACGGCATAGATAACGGTATCAACTATTTTGATGTTGCGCCTTTTTACGGGGATACCCTTGCGGAAACCCGCCTGGGCAAAGCACTTAAAGGTAAAAGACAGGAGATCGTCCTCGCCACGAAATGCTGTCGCTATATAGATCATTTTGATTTTTCTTATAACCGTGTTATACAGGGAATTGACGAATCGCTGCAAAGGCTGCAGACGGATTATGTGGATGTTTTCCAATTGCATGACATAGAATTCGGGACGGAAGAGCAGGTATTGAACGAAGCCTTTCCGGCCCTGCAAAAAGTGAAGGAAAGCGGGAAAGCCCGTTTTATAGGTATCACGGGCCTGCCCGTCCGTTATCTCGCCCATATTGCCAGGCAGGTGGAGCTGGATACAGTATTGTCATGGGCACATTTTAACCTGTTGGAAGATGAGATCAATGATGAACTGGTTCCATTATCGTTGGAAAAAGGATTCGGATTAATGAATGCCGCACCTTTCATGCAACGTATTCTTACAGACGCCCCGCTCCCTTCATGGCACCGTTCGCCCCAGCAGCTGAAAGATATACAGCCGGCGCTGCTGGCCATTTGTAAAAAATATGGAATGCGGCTCAGTGATGTAGCCCTCTCCTACGCGATCTCTCACCCCCATATTGCTACCACCATTACCGGCATGTGTGAACGGGAAACAGTATGCAAAAACATCGCTGCGACGACCCTGGAGATACCGGAAGCGCTGCTGAAGGAAATAGAAACGCTGGTGGAGCCGGTACGTAACCTGATGTGGTTTGAAGGTAATCCTGCAAATAATATCCCGAAATAATAACGAATCATGAAAGCATTAATACTGGAAGCCCCCGGAAAAGTGGCATTAGGAGAGATAGAGAAGCCTTCACCCGGCCCGGAAGAAGTATTACTGCGTATCGGAGCCGTAGGGTTTTGCGGCGGTGATCTGAACGGGTACCTTGGCCTGTTTGAGCTGCAGGAATATCCCAACGTGCTGGGCCATGAGGTAGGCGCCGTTATTGAAGCCAAAGGGAATGCTGTTCCGTCGGAATTCAGGACTGGCATGAAGGCTACCATCAACCCTTATCAAAATTGCGGGGGTTGCATTTCCTGCCGGAAAGGAAGACCCAACGCATGCGTGGACAATAAAACCATGGGCGTACGGCGCCCCGGCGCTATGACGGAGTATATCACCATTCACTGGAGTAAGCTGCACACTTCAGAAAAGCTGTCACTCCGGGAACTGGCCCTCGTGGAACCTTTAACAGTTGGTTTCCATGCTGCAGATCGCGGAAGGATAACCGAAAAAGATAAAGTGCTGGTAATAGGTTGCGGGATAGTGGGACTCGGCGCCATTGCAGGTGCTTTACAGAGAGGTGCGCAGGTATATGCCCTGGACATCAGTGAATATAAAACAGGCATTGCCAGGAAAGTGGGTGCTGCGGAAGCCATTAACGGAAGTAAAGAAGATATTGCCGCCACCATTCTGGAACTGACCGGCGGTGATGGACCGGATGTTGTGATAGAAGCTGTAGGAGCCTACGATACTTATCGCGCCGCAGTAGACCTGGTAGCTTATACCGGGAGGGTGGTGTATGTTGGATATGGTAAAAAGCCGGTGGATTACAACACCGGGTTCTTTGTCAGGAAAGAAATTGAGATACTCGGCTCCCGCAACTGCCTGGGTGACTTCCCCGATGTGATATCCTACTTGGAATCCGGGAAGTTCCCCGTCGAAGAGGTTATTTCCCAAACAGTATCGCTGAATGCTGCCGGTCCGGCACTGGAAGCCTGGGCCAGAGATCGTGGAAACATTACCAAGATCATGGTAGATTTTGACAATGCTGACTAAACTGCTTTACCGCATAAATGATCATTGCTCACGGATGTGTATCGTACTACCGGTGACGGCTTTATGAGAATTGTGCTGACGCCGGGGCCAATTTTCAAGGCGCCTGAGCTGGGCTGATTGCTTATACGGAATGATGCTACTGTTTGTCACTTCCACGCTTATTTTGACGGAGCCACATTCAGTTTTTTGGATGCCTGCATCTTCAGGTCTATATATTTAGCCACCGGTCCTACCAGGCACAACGCATAGAAAGGCGCGTATATTGAATTATTGAGACGGAAGAAGAACTCTACAACAGCTACCAGCATCACCACCAGTATCCTGCCTTTCCTCGTGGAAACGGAAGTCGGTGGGTCCGTGATCATAAAGAATATAAACAACTGGTACATAGGGCCGGTCAGCGGCGATAGTTCAGCAAGGAACGCATCGCCGGTAATAAGGCTCCTGATATAAGCCAGGATGACAAAACAGATGATATAGGTAACGGAAACATCTATACGCTTTGCCCGGTTGACAATGATTAATCCCAATATCCAGATCACAGACATGGCAGCAAAATTGCTTCCCCACTGAACACTGAGCCCTGCTACGCTCGTTGTTTGCAATGCAAGCATCCATGACACCCCGAAATTAGAGGGATTCCACAAATGCCTGCCTTTGTACCGGAGCACATATTTGGACATGATGGAGATCAATGCCGTAATAAAATAAGGCCATAATACATTGGACCGGATCAGGATACCTACACTGATGCCGGTAATATAGGCGCTGGCAAGATTTTTCCGGGTGCCCAATACAAGCCTCGCCAATACTATTTCAGCCACCACGGATGTGAGAATAGCCACTACCAGGTTCAGGTAATTATCCAGGATGCCATAAGTAAGCTGGCCCACCAGCAATATCAATGTGATAAAAGCAGGAGGTATATACTGAAAGTTCTTTTTAAGCCATTCAGAGATGAAGCCGCTCTGCGGCACTTTTTTTATCTCGTATTCCTGTTGCATCAGTCAGCGGGTTGATTTTCTTTAACGGTATGTAATGTATTGATGGCCGGATGCGGGATCTTATCGACATGACCTGAAGGCCAATAGATAGTAAGCTGCTCTATACCTGCTGCCTGTCCTATACCAAAATGCAGCCTGTGCTGATTTTGAGAAGAAAAGCCCATTCCCCCGGTCACAGCCTGCACCTGCTTTTTCCCATCCCATGTTATCTCTACCCTCGCCCCTATACCATCAGCGTTGGACCGTGTGCCCTGCAGATCCACTGCTATCCAGTGATGATCATTCCCTATATTATTTTTATAGATAGTGGGAACATTATTCTGGTTGGCAACAATTACATCCAGCACGCCGCGGTTCCAGAGATCCACCATCGCCACCGCCCGTCCATCATAGGTTGCAGGTGGGCAGGCTTTGCCTGAAACATCCTCAAAAATTGCGTCCTGGTTATTCAGCCATATCTTATCCTGGGTATAGCCGGATTGACTTTTCCCTTCCATGTCCGGCCAGTTCTTTGCATCGCCGATGATATTGCTATTACCTCCCGTTACCTTCGAGTAGTCATACCAGTAAGAAGTATTTTCTTTGGCCGAAATAAATCCGTTGGCGACATACAGGTCCATATAACCATCGTTGTTCAGGTCTCCGAATTGCGCACCGTAGCTCCATCCTCCGTTTTCAATACCGGATATTTGTCCCAGGTCCACAAAAGAAGGCTGTTTACCTTTCCCCGCTTTAGGCTGCCAGTAGTTGTTCCCCTGTATCAGCACGCCTTTTTCTGTAATGTTCGTTGTGTATACACCAAAACTTCCCTCATTGTTGATATCACCCAATGATGCGTTCATGCCGCTTTTCGGAATATGCCCGATCCCCACGGCCGCCCCTGTTTCCTCAAACGTTTTCCCCTCCCTGTTCATATAAAACTCATCGACATTGTAGTCGTTGGCAACATAAAGCTCAGGAAAATTGTCTCCGTTAAAATCAGCGGCAACCGCAGACAGCGTCCACTTGGTAGATGTAAGTCCGTATTGTTGCGTAACATCCTCGAAAGTATCGTTCCCTTTGTTTTTCAGGAGGTAATTCCTGCCTCCGTTATTAGCGTACCGGAAGCTTTCAGGCATTATCCGGGTAGTAAACAAGCTATCGAGGTGAAAGGATTCTTTAAAATAACCTCCCAGGAATATATCCAGGAGCCCGTCGTTGTCAACGTCGAACCACACAGCGGCATTGATATTGGCCCATTCCGGCAAACCACTGCTGGCGACCGGCTCAAACGATGTTCCATTTACATTTTTGAACAGGGTCGTCTTTCCCCATTTGTATAACAGCAGATCCTTATACCCATCATTGTCGTAGTCTCCCCATACCACTCCCATAGAAGCGCCCGTACCTTTTTGATTAAGATCCGCGACGCCCATTGCCTCGGCAACATCCTCAAACCGGCCGTTCCCGAGGTTGCGGTACAAAGCATTTTTACTGCCGGTAGCACTGTTCGTCAGGTAAAAATCGTTCCAGCCATCATTGTCAAAATCACATACTGCCACAGACGCTCCTACTGATGCAATCTGCAGTTTGATGTTATCAACCTTGGGATCAAGATCGGGACTGACATGACGGAAGGTGACACCGATCTCTTCGTTTACTGGCTCCAGGTAAAACCCGTATTGTTTCAGTGCGGCTTCCGCTTCCTGGCTAACGGGGCCTTTATTGTTAGATTTATCTTTCTTACGTGAAGCAATGAATGTTCCCAGGAGCAGGCATATGAATACCACGATGGTTAGGATCTGCCAAAATTTATGACGCATGGTATGGATAAATTTTCTTTTCGCAAGTAGCTGGTAAATGTTAAAGATATACCATATATTTTATACAGACAGGCTGTTTTTTCCTATCTTCAGGCTTTATATTTCCCAATATGCGTCTTTGTTATAAAGAAATCGGCATCGGCTACCTTATATTGATTGCCGCTCTTTCGATCACCACGTTTGTCGCCTGTAATTCCCGAAAAAATAAAGAAAATGATGACGATACGGTCAGCTCGCCGAGAATGACCGCCCTCACCTATTTATGGAACGGACAATTGGATGAAGCCGAGCTCGGCTTTAAAAAAGCCATCAAAACAGACAGGAACAACATCCTGAACTATATAGACCTGGCATTGCTTTACCTGTCAAAAAATAATTTTGATGAAGCCGGGGAACAAATAGAAGAAGGATTAAAAATCCAGCCGGATAATACAGATCTCCGGCTGGTATGGGCTCAGTTATATATTCGCAAAGGAGAAAAAGCAAACGCCGAAAAGCAATTGAATCAGGCATTGGCACAGGATAAAAAAAATGTAGCAGCATACTATCTGTTAGCTGAAATGGCAGGTACAGAAAAAAATGCCGTCCGCAAATCCAACCTCCTGAAGATAACAGCGATCTCTCCCTCCAACATGGTAGCCCGCCTGGAATTGGCGGATTTGCTGGCAACAGAGAAACAGGCCGATTCATCCTTACATTTCCTGCAAAGCATAAAGGAATTTGCACCTGAATTCCCTCCTGTAGCCGATTCCGCCTATCAACAAACCATCAGCCTGCTTCGAAGCAAACAGTGGGAGCAGGTCCCATACTTCCTGCAAAGGTTCCGGAAGCTGATGGAAACAACAAGGTTATATGCCGAAAGCGCAGCTGAATTGAGTCCCCCCACATTCCCCGATGCCAAGGCAGATTTCAACGATAGCCGGTTCAGCCAAACTGGCGCTACAAATGAAAAAGTATCCCTGGACGATATCCGGTTCAACGAGGTAGCGGAAAAGGTAGGGTTAAATGCAGACATACCTGCTACTGTAACCCGATCCGTAATGGGCTTTATTGATGATGACGGAACAGGGAACAGTTATATTTATTCCGGTTTCTTTTCGCAGGACGCTCCTGCCAAACGGTATCTTTTCAAAAGGGATATGGGCGCATTCACGGACGTTGCCGCAGCTGTGGGCATAAGCCATTCCGGAGAAGAGCTGGCGGCGGCATTTGCTGATTTCGACAATGACGGATACCAGGACCTTTTTATTTCCACGACCAAAGGCATCATTCTGTATAAGAATAAAGGGGATGGCGGTTTCAACCTCGTTAAGAAAAATACAGGGCTGGAAAAGGCCACCGGCGCCGTAAAGCTGGTGTTTGCCGATTTCGACCAGGACGGTGACCTCGATCTATATGCAGGAGCTGCGGCTGGAAGTAAATTTTTCAGGAATAACAGCGATGGCAGCTTTACCGAACAATCCCACTCCATGAACCTGGATGCAGGCGCTATCGATATCGATTACGGCGATTGGGACACAGATGGCGACCTGGATATTGTAATCCTTTCTGCCGATGGTGATATCCGGCTGTATAACAACGAAAGACATTCAAAATTTACCGACTATACCGATAAGCTGCAGCTCAGTAATCCTTTATACAAAGGCAGAGCCATAGCGGTGGGCGACTATAATAACGACGGCTTGCCGGACCTGCTGCTGGCAGGGTCAAACAACGGGCATACCTTTTTGCTTAAAAATACGGGCAATAACGGATTTTCTCCCGAACCGTTTTCTCAAAAGATCGCTGAGGCCTTAAAAGACCTGAACATATCATCCGCTACTTTTATCGATTTCGACAATGACGGGCACGAGGATATCCTGGTCGCCGGAACCACAGCAGACGGCAGCTCGGGATTAAAACTATTTCATAATGAAATGGAGAAAGGGTTCACGGATGTTTCCCGGATGCTGCCCCAGCCGCTGCAGGCAACACAAATGGCCATAGCAGACTTCAACATCGACGGCGATGATGATATCTTTCTGGCTGGTCCGGCCGGTATTAAGCTGGTTCGGAATGACGGAGGTAGTCTGAACCGTTATATGCAGGTGCAGCTGACGGGACTCTCCTATGCCAACAGCAAAAATAACAGGCTGGGCATAGGCGCCCAGGTAGAGCTGAAAGCAGGTAATCTCTACCAATTAAAAACCATCAAACGGTCTATTACCAATTTCGGCGTAGGAGATCAGGATTCCCTGGAAGCCGTACGCATTATCTGGCCGAACGGTACGCCTCAATATATCGGAGACCCCGCCAGAAGGCAAAAGCTCTTCGAAGAAGCCAAGCTCAAAGGCTCCTGCCCGTTTTTATTTGTATGGAACGGAGAACGCTATGAGTTCCTCAAAGATATGATGTGGAGAAGCGCACTGGGCATGCCCGTCGCCATCAA
>CAKSVK010000134.1 GCA_934502905.1 uncultured Chitinophagaceae bacterium | reverse complement strand
CGGTATGACAAGACCATAGATGTGTTTGACAAACACCGCTACTGTCGTGCGGTATGCTCATCATTCTTCCGTTTGTCGTCCTGTGCTAGCGAAGGGCCTGTCATGGAATAATTACGTATAAAAACAGATACCTCCTGCGTCGGTATGACAAGACCATAGATGTGTTTGACAAACACCGCTACTGTCGTGCGGTATGCTCATCATTCTTCCGTTTGTCATCCCGAGCCCGCGAGGGATCTGATTCAGGAAAGGGACACTTGTTAACACTTCCATAATGTCTTTCATAGGTTCTGTTAAAGCTATCAGGCAATCATTAAAATTCAGATTTTCTACAGCATTGCTTTCAACTTTTGTGTTGAATTAAAACCAGACATTCATTACAATAATTAAAACAAAATAATTTATGAAGGCAATAAAAAATATGCTTGCTGCTTTCGGTTTGGCTGCAGTCGTTGGACTGGGTGGCTATGCTTTCTACAAACAATCTGTTCCATCCGTTAGTAACATTTCAGAGCCCGGCAAAATCCCGGTGCTGCCTGCATCCTATTCCAATAGTGCCTATACAGGTCCTGTTGACTTTGAGAAAGCGGCAGAGTCAGCCGTTCCTTCCGTGGTTCATATCAAAACGGTAGTGAAGTTCAGGGAAACTGCCGGGCGTTCCCAAAGGCAGCAGCAAAATCCGTTCGGGGATTTCTTCGGTGACGACGATATGTTACGCCGGTTTTTTGGAGAGGATGGCGGCAGCCTTCGGCAGCCGGAACAAAAAGCTTCAGGATCGGGTGTTATCATCAGCAACGATGGTTACATTGTTACCAACAACCATGTAGTAAACGGCGCAACAGAAGTAGATGTTACTTTAAATGACCGGAAAAATTATAAGGCAAAAGTGATCGGTACTGATCCCAATACGGACCTTGCCCTGATAAAGATCGATGCCAAAAACCTTCCGGTAATGCCGGTAGGCAACTCCGATGATGTGAGGCTGGGGCAATGGGTACTGGCGATCGGTTACCCGTTGAACCTGGACGTAACCGTTACCCAGGGTATCGTAAGTGCAAAGAGCCGCAACATCGGCATCAACAGGCAGGGTAAGGCGCCTGTGGAAGCTTTCATCCAGACGGATGCTGCGGTGAATCCCGGTAGCAGTGGCGGGGCCCTGGTAAATACCAATGGTGAACTGATCGGCATCAACACGGCTATAGCTTCTCCTACCGGCGCCTATGCGGGTTATGCCTATTCTATTCCGGCAAACCTGGTGAAAAAGGTGGTAGGCGACATTATGAAATACGGCGCTGTACAACGAGGTTACCTGGGCATCAGCATGGCTCCGCAAGGGCTCGATGATGCTGCTAAAAAGGAGCTGGGTATAGATGAGGACATCAATGGCGTATGGGTGGCTGAAACAGATCCCAGTGGCGCTGCAGCAGAAGCGGGTATCAAAAAAGGAGATGCCATTACAAAAGTAAATGGTATCAGCGTAGGCACCGCTGCCCAGCTTTCAGAGCAGATCGCCCGTCAGAAGCCGGGTGACAGGGTAACTATTACCGTGGTGCGGAACGGAGCGGAGAAAACCTTTAACGTGACACTAAAAGGTAATATGGGAACAATGCCAAGCCAGGAGGCTGCTGCTTTGGAAGCGCTCGGGCTGGAATTGCAGGCAGTGACAAAAGATCAGGCGGCGCAGTTGAGGATATCAGGAGGTGTCAGGGTAAACAGTATCAAAGAGGATGGCATCATAGCCGATCAGACAAATATGAAAGATGGCTTTGTGATCACCAAGGTTGGAGGAATAAAAGTAAGTTCTGTGGATGACTTGAAAGCTGCACTGAACAAAGTGGGGAATAATTTCCAGATAGAAGGGATTTATCCCGGCAGTCCGGATGTATATTATTATGGAATAAACGGGTTCAGGAACTAATTGGCAGCGTGGGGTTTTAGTTGCAGAAAAGCCGCCATCTACGGATGCGGCTTTCTGTTTATGCAGACAGGTAGGGTGTCTCCCGGGGACAGCGTTTCTTTTGCAGCATTTCTGTAACACTACTTTAACAGTTAAATCCATGTTTGGTAAAGTTTTGGATATACTACTGTATAGAAACCTATTTTTCACATAAATGCATTGTTATGAAATTCAATCTGAAAAAAACTGTAATGATGGGCTTCATGGCCCTGTTCCTGACCACTGCTGTTTCTGCTTTTGCACAGGATGACAAGGAACAGAAAAAATCACCGGAAGAAAAAGCAAAGATGATGACTGACAAAATGAAGGATAAACTCGGGCTTACAGACGAACAATATGCTAAAGTAGAGGCGGCGAATTTTGATTTTGTGACCAAAAAATTTGCATTAAAGCAAGCGGATGATAAAACCGGGCTGGATAATAAAATAAAAGCGCTGAAGGATGAACATAACGCTGCTTTAAAGGGTATCCTGGATGAAGAGCAGTTCAAAAAATTTACCGAAATGGAAGATAAGATGAAGGAAAAAGACAAATCACAATAACGGGTACGGATCGTTGTAGGTTCTTAAGTTCCGGAACGGCAGAAGGCTGGTTTGAGTAATTGAAATGAAAAACACTGTTCCGGAACTTATTTTATTTTTGCTAATACTGTCCTTTAATAACCGGGTTTTTATTATTTGTATTTGCCATTTCTTTTATACTGTTGTCTACCCGCAGCTCCAGGTTATTATCTCTAAAAGTACAAACGAAGGTTTCGGTATGCGGACTTTCAATGTAACGAATGGTTATCAGCAGGGTATCTGCATTTTTCCAGCTATAGGTAGTCGCCGTTTTAAATACCGGAGTTCCTTCCATGGGTGGAATGGTCCGGGTAAGAGAAGGTCCGCGTTTGTGCGTGGAGCCATAGGTCCATTTACCGGCTTTCAATAAAAGCTTATCTTCAATATCCCCGCTTCCGATGGTTATTTCCGCTTTGTTTTTCCTGAATTGAAAGCGGATATTTTTCAGTCCTTCATCATTACTTTCCAGCACATAGCTTTTTCCGGATATTTCCGTCGCTATGGGCGGATTGGGCTGAACGGAAGCCGTCGTGATCGCCTGTTTTTTTAAGCGCTTTTTCAGGTGCCGTTGTTCCTTTTTATCTACCACAGTCCGGTTTTCCTGTAGTGCCGGTAAAAGGTATTGCCATACCAGGTCCATGATGTCCTGCATATTGCCTGTTTCACTTGTGATAGCCACCACGGCTTGCTGGTCCGGCATTACGATGATGTATTGGCCAAAAGCGCCATCTGCACGATAGGCATTGTTCCTGCATCGCCAGAACTGGTAGCAATACCCCTGTGCCCAATCGCTGGTTGCCCTGGCATATACAGCGGTATCGTGGGCGTTTTTGATCTTAAAGCTCGTCGCTTCTTCCACCCACGCTGCAGGCAGGATCTGTTTACCATTCCATTCCCCTTTCTGAAGATATAGCTGTCCGAATTTTGCCATATCAGCTGTTTTAAGACGTAATCCCCAACCACCAGAGTTGATACCTTCGGGATTCAGTTCCCAGTCTATACCCTTTATCTCCAGCGGATCAAATAACCTTGGTTTCAGGTAGTCAATGATCTTTTCGCCAGTCACTTTTTGCACGATGGCGCTCAACATAAAAGTAGCGGCCGAATTATACAAGAATTTTGTGCCGGGCGTATCTGTTACCGGTAACCGAAGGAAAAATTTTACCCATTCCTGTTGTGGCAGCATTTGGCCGGTGGGGTCCGGAACCTGGCCGGCAGACATGGTGATCAGGTCTTTGATCGTCATGTTTTTCAGCAGTGTGCCGGCGGTGTCCGGTATTTCGCCGGGAAAGAAGGATATTACCTTATCCGATACATGCAGCTTGCCCTCACTCACTGCAAACCCTATGGCCGTTGAGGTAAAGCTTTTACTGACAGAATACATGGTATGCTTCAGATCAGGAGCATAAGGATGCCACCAGCTTTCGGCAATAATATGACCGTTCTTTACAAGCATGAAGCTGTGAAACTCGTTCCTGCTTTCGTCCGCCGCTTCTATAAATTTTGTGATGGCTGCGGAAGGAACCCCCTGTGCTTCGGGCGTGCTCCTGTGCAGTTGTGCAATACTGCTGAACGTAAAACCAAGGAGAAGCGCAAGCAGTGTGCTGCGACAAATGATATGCTTCATATGACAACGATTCTGCACTAAAGCTAGGTGTTTCTTTTTAAGGAATAAAGTTTTTACCTGGTCTATCGCACAGTCGGGCGGGCTTTAACAGCAATAAATTAATATTTCGCCGCGCTGCGGCTCATTATATTCGTTATCTTATATACTACGAATATTGTGGTGCGCTGCACCTTTTCAGCTTCTGTATGTCCGCACGTTGCTTTCACATGATACGGTTTACAAGATGTTACCCTATATGTATTCCAGGCTATCATACCTACATTGGCAGGAGGGAAGGCCGAGGCAATCTCACTGAAAGAAGTGTTCAGGGATTTGACGTTATTTCTCCCAGCCTACGGTCGGGACCGCAAAGACGACCTTGTGGATCAGCCCCGTTTATACGACCGGTGCTCCTTCACCCAGTGATAGAGTCCGTAAGCTGCAATTCCTGTAAAAATGAGATATTCCAGGCTGTAGAATTTTATGCCTTTGATATAATAAAGGTAGGTAGCCACCACATCTACCAGTATCCAGATCACCCAGCTCTCCACTTTTTTCTGGATCATGTAGAAGGTAGTAATAATGCTCATGGTCATAATAAAGGAATCCACAAAAGGATAGGCGCTGGGCTGGGAAAACAGGATGGGAAACCAGTGATGCAGCCGGCTGGCAAATGAGCCCAGCAGGAGGGTGCCCGCTACCCCCGCCACAATTGTAAAGGCCAGCTGTGCGCGGCTCATATAGCTTACCTTTAATTCATTCTTTTTATCGGCTTCATTTTCTTTCGGGTGCGACCAACGCCACCATCCCATGATATTGGTAACAAAAAAGAATACCTGCAACAGCATGTCCGGGTACAGCTGCACCTGGAAATACAGGAAGAAGGAAAGTGATACATTCACTATGCCAACCGGCCAGCTCCATATGTTGGCACGGGCAGATAACCATATTGCAGTGAGTCCCGACAGTACCCCGAAGAACTCGATATAACTCATGGAGTATCCCAGGAAATTAAAAAACTCGTGATTGATGCTGAAAAAATGTTCCAATGGGGTCGTTTATATGAATACGGCTTCTCTTTCAATACCCGGATTCGTCTGTTCAAAAATATCGATAAATTTTTCAACTGCCTTTTTTCCGTCATCCCCAAGGTGCAGGGAATAATCGTTCACATACAGGTCTATATGCTGCCGCACGACTGCAGGCTCCATTTCCTGCGCATGAGCGCTAACGTAATCGGGCAGTTGGGGATAATTTGTAAAAGCATAACGGATACTTTCGGCAATCAGTTGTTCCAGTTGATGCTGTATAACAGGGGAAATATCCTTTTTAACTGCAATACCCCCTAACGGAATGGGATAGCCGGTCTTCTCTTCCCAGAAAGAGCCAAGGTCCATCAGCTTGAAAAGCCCTTTCTGCTGATAGGTAAACCTGTTTTCATGTATGATAACGCCCAGCGTATCATCCTCTTTGGCAGTAGCCAGTAAAAAATCTTCGATTTCATTAAACACCCGGAAGATTTTGTGCTTCGCCTGCGGGAATGCCTGGCTGAAAAGCAGGTGTGCGGTGGTGTTTTCTCCCGGAATGGCAATGGTGTAATGGTTGATGTTGAATGAGGGCTCGTTTACATCTATCGGTTTACCCGATATAAGCAGCGGACCCACTCCTTTGCCCAGGGCGCCGCCGCTATGCAGCATACGGTACCGCGGTAATACCAACGGCAGCACGCCATAGCTGATCTTGCTGATATCCAGGCGTCCTTCCAGTGCCCATTGGTTAAGTGTCTGCACGTCTTCAAGGACCACGTCAAAAGTATATTTACCACAGTCTATCTTCCTGTTTACCAGGGCATCGAATATAAAGGTATCATTAGGGCATGGAGAGAATCCAAGTGTAAAGTTCATGTGTCGGAATTGTTTTCAGCACAGCAGCGTGTGTACAAACTGTGTCAGTTGTTCGTTTAAATGATGGATCGCTTCCTGCATTTTCCATTTCGATTTGTCGCGCTCGCCGGCGAAATTAGATACGGCCCGCCATTGCAGGAACGGCACGTTTTCCTGCAGGCATACATAGTGTAATGCGGCGCCCTCCATTGATTCAATAACAGCACCATATTTTTCCTGCAATACCTGTATCCTTTCCGGCCGCGTCGTGATCTCGTTTACACTTACGGCCGTTACCTTGCTCAGCTTTACCTTATCCAGCCAGGTATAATGAGGGTTTGCCAAAACTTTCCCCGTATAGGGCAATGCATCTTCTATCAACTGCATGTCAAACAGATCCCTGAATTCACCCCTTTCTTCCACCCCGGCATCCGCTATTATCTCCTCTTTGATGATCACTACAGCGCCCGGGGGATAAAAAGGATGAAAACTGCCACCGATCCCTGCCTGGATAATAAGGTCGGGCTGGTGGCGGGACAAATACCTGGTGAGGCTATAAGTTGTATGCACCAGTCCTACCCCCGTGATCAGCCTATCGATGGTACAATCCCGCTTCTGGTATTTCTTTTCTTCGATATACTGAAGAAAAGGTTTTATCTCCATTTCGGTTGCCGCCGCCACAAGAATGTTCATGGGGCAAAGTTCAGCATTTACCGGATTGGAAAGATAAGTTTGCGGAGGTTTTTACCGATATAGTAAATTTGCGGAAATTTTTATTATGGTGTACCTGACGAGAGTGGAGCATTTTAACGCAGCACACAGGTTATATAACCCCGGCTGGACAATAGAAAAAAACGAAGCGGTTTTTGGCAAATGCGCCAACCAGAACTGGCACGGGCATAATTACGAACTGTATGTGACCGTAAAAGGAAAACCCGACCCTGAAACCGGTTTTCTGATGGACGCCAAGGCACTGAGCCGGTTGATCCATGATCATGTGCTGGAAAAGCTGGACCACCTGAACCTGAATGAAGATGTGGACTTTATGAAGGGGCAGTTATGCTCTACCGAAAACCTGGCAGTGGGAATATGGGATCAACTAAGGGACAAGCTACCTTCTTCCGTGCAACTTCATTGCATCAAGTTATATGAAACCCCCCAGATATTTGTAGAATATTATGGAGAATGATAAGATTTGGGCGATTCGGGACCTTGACCTTACACAATAAGCCTGAAAAACCCGGCAGTCTTTAAAACGACGCCAGGTCCTTCGGCAGCATGTGAACAATTTATTATGAAGCTTTTACCGGTTGAAAATGCTGTCGTAACGACAATTATACCGGTTATGCCCTTTATTTCGTTTGTTGCAGGGCCGCTTTCAGTGCTGGGAAATTCACCTGTACGCCCGGGTTCTCTGTTTCTTCGGCGTAAGCGATATTCCCGTTTTTGTCTACTATTACCACGCCTCTTTTGGCAACGCCTTTATATTCCAGCACAAAGTCTTCCAGGTAAAATCCGTATGCTTTGATCATATCTTTATTAAAATCGGAGAGCAGGTCAAAGTTGATGTTTTGTTGATTTTTGAACTCTGCCAGCGAAAACGGCAGGTCTACGGATACGCCTACTACCGTTGCTCCCAGATCATTGTAAAAGCTAAGCTCGTCTCTGTTGGCGCATAATTGTTCTGTACATACGCCGGTAAAGGCAGCAGGAAAAAAATTAATAACCAGCGTTTTGCCGGCAAAATCTTTAAGGGATACCTCCTTGCGTTCTGTATTGTACAATGTAAAATCAGGCGCTTTTGTTCCAACGTTTATTGCCATATCTAATATTTTTCCTTAAAGGTAGCACATCCTGCCAAATACGCAGCCGGTAATGGCTACTTTTTGCTGTCTGTTGTGTATGTCCAAGAAATAATGATGTAATACCAGCGTGGAAGTGATAAAAAGGTATGGATCACTGTGAGCAGCAATTAAACCGATAATCATTGGGTTGCAACAGAAGACCGGGTCCTTCATAGACACGCAAGGATCATGAAAAAACCCACAGAAGGTTGCAAAAAAGTCTGAAGAGGAAGTTGTTCACGTTCTTCGCACTTCATAGCGGCTTTGTATGAAAGCTGTCACTTATTAAACGACAGGAAGGAACCCAGGCTGAATACCTGATCCCTTTTCCTGCGATAGTGATAAAGGTGCACCAGGGGTAGCATACTTTATTTTTATTAACTAACGGATAAGGTCACATGTTTCTGCACGGCATATAAGCCGGCATCAATGTGTAAGATTTTTCCGGAACCTGTTCCGGTATTGCAACGGACTGATATGCTTCCGCTGCCGGAATGTTTTATAAAAATGAGACACATCGCCAAAACCACTGCTGAAGCTTATTTCGGACACGGGCAGGTCGGTATGGATCAGTTGCTGCAGGGCATAGTTGAGGCGGTATTCGATGATCATCTCAATAAAAGTTTTTTTGGTGGTCCGCTTAAAAAATTTACAAAAAGCGGCAGTGGTCATGCCAGCCAGCGAAGCGATCTGCTCCAGTGTGATGGACTCCCTGAAATGCTCTACGATGAATGCCATGACCTTATTAATTCTCAGGCTTTCCGCAGATGACCGCGGCAAAGACATGTGTTCCTTGTTCAGCATCACATATTCTTCCGATCCGGCGAGAAAATACAGCAGTTCGAGGAAACGGATCATCTTTTTGAAGAGATGTTTCTCCTTGTCTACCTGCTGTAATTGTGCTGCTGCTTCGGTTGCGGTGGCGCCCGTAAACTGGATACCGGCATTGCTTTTCTGCAGCAGGCCGTTGATAAAGCTCATCTCGTTTTTTTGAAAGAAGCCGGTGCCAAAACAATCCTCCCGGAATTGCAGGACAAGTGAAGAAGCGTTCTTTTTCCCCTTTACTACATTCTCTGATTTCCAGCAATGGGGCAGATCAGAACCCAGCATTACTAAATCGCCGGGTGTATAAGGCAACATGCTATTTCCAACATATCGCTTGCCCTGCCCTTTGAGAATAAGTGTCAGCTCAAGTTCGGGATGATAGTGATAGGGCGAAGAAAATGCCTCTTCATTAAACCTGCGTATTAAAAAAGAACCCGACAACGCATGTAATGATTCGAATGTTGGTTTCGGCATGGTGTATTTTGGCTTGTTAGGTTATAAAATATCAGTTTTGGACAAAATATCCCATAATTTAAGCAAATTAGGCATTTTTTTCACCAACTTATATTAGTTATTTTGCTCAATAGTTCACCAGACGAATAAAAATGGAAACGATACAATTGCCTTCACTCAGTGAGACTAAAATTATAGAAGATTCTACTATCCGGGCGTTCAGGCAGGACGGTCACACGCTTATTGCCGGCATATTGAATGAAGATGAAATTGCAGCTTACCGGGAGGTGATCAACAACGCCGCATATAAATACAATACCGAAACCCGGGCGATGGAAGACCGGGATACATATGGCAAAGCGTTCTTGCAGATCATGAACCTGTGGGAGGTAGACGAAGCCGTGAAAAAGTTTACCCTGGCGAAACGGTTTGCAAAAATTGCGGCGGATCTGCTGGGAGTAGACAAAGTACGGATCTATCATGACCAGGCGCTTTATAAGGAAGCAGGCGGAGGACTCACGCCATGGCACCAGGACCAATATTACTGGCCGTTGGATACCCCCCAGACCGTGACGATGTGGATGCCGTTGATTGATATTACTGAAGAAATGGGAATGCTCACCTTTGCTTCGGGCACACATAAAAAAGGATTTGTGAAAAGTGTAGCCATATCTGATGAGTCGGAGCAATTGCTGGAGGAGTATGTGAGAGAAAATGGATTTGAAGTAACACGCCCCCGTTCCATGAAAGCAGGTGATGCCACCTGGCATTATGGATGGACATTGCATTGCGCACCAGGCAACGATTCCGCTAATACAAGAGAAGTAATGACTATTATATATTTTGCAGATGGCGCCAGGGTGATCCCTCCCGAAAATGACAACCAGGAAGCCGACAGGCAACGCTGGCTGCGTGGAGCGGAACCAGGTAGTCTTGCTGCATCATCCCTAAACCCTGTAGTATAGTAAAGCTTTGGGCTAACCTTTTCTAATGTATGTAGATGACCTATGAAGGCATGCTGACGATTCCTGATGAGATCC
>CAKSVK010000133.1 GCA_934502905.1 uncultured Chitinophagaceae bacterium | reverse complement strand
GGTAAGACAGTTCCGTCATTACCTTTGTCTTTATTTCTCCTGATAGGAATGTAGTCATCAACACCATATTTCAGAAGAAACAGTTCATCAATAAACTCCTCGAACCCAAATCCCTCTTTGGATTGAATTTGCATTTTAAAAGCATTTTTTAATAATATATCCATAAACAAATCAGAGTTCCAAATCAATTTTCACCCTACCGTCAAATCCTTTTTCTACTATTTCTTTAAGGGTCTGGAGTTTAATATTATTACCATAATCAGTTTCTACCTTAGAGATATAACTCCTTTTCTTACCCACTTTTTGAGCTAACTGTTCTTGAGTTAAATGCCTTTGCTCTCTTGCTTCTTTTAGCATCTCTCCAATATGTCTGCCCGATATTTTCATCTTAAATTGATTAAAAATAGACTTTACTATGAATGTACAAATGTAATTTAAAAGTTGCATTGAACAATAGCTAATTGTAGAAAAAGGAACTGGCTTCCGTCCACTCGAAAACTCAATGGAGGGAGCTTCAAGAAAGATTGCAGCGTTGTTGGATAAGAGCCTCCCCACCGGAACGGATTTCAGTTCTTCCGATTTGCGGAATAGTGATTTGGCGGGTTTCGACATTGGGGAGTTTGTGTGAGCAAACTTTCTTTTTATTTTTTGTTAAAGGGAGTGCAAACCCTTATATGAAAAGCCTGTAATCATAAGTTTTTCCCTCAAAACGTGAAAGCAATTTTCCTATCCGGGCAATCTGATTTGAAGAATCAATTGTGGATGGTAATTTGGAATACAAATCAAGTGAGTTCCAATTCATCTTCGTTAAGCCTAATATTTCTGTCGCAATAGTATTGATGTTTGATTCTCCATAATGCTTTGTTATCTTGATTGGAGCAGGAATACTTCTGCCACCCAAATAAAACTTGTAGTTAGGTTGCCTGACAGAAGGAACTATACCATGTGTCCATAGAAGTGCCGTATCTTTATTCGTCACTATGCAAGTACCTCTCGAAATAGGAAACTTGTCAACTTGCAAATTGTTTTGATAGACATTCATTGCCACAAAACGGGCATCAACTTCGTAATTAATTTCGATTAAATCAATTTTCTTTATTCCGGCTTTATTGAGGCTGGCTTTTATACCATTTACTTCATCCTCTGTGAAGCGTGTCCTTTTATGAATTACAACCCTTTCCGGTAATTTATCAAGCGATTGATAAAATAGTTCACGAATTGACACTCCGAATTGAAAAGCATCTTTAAAAGAGAGATACGGGTTATTCTGCTTATCTAAAAAATAATTATCAATTTTTGATAGTCTATATTTTAACCCCTGGCCATTGGAATCATAAATGTGACTGCACCCGATGACTATTTCTGATTTATTTTGAATTTTAGAAACACTATAACCAATACCTGCATACGCTGTATTCTTTTCCTGACTATTTAAAATCCACGGCGTTCTCAATGACTTAACATAGAATGATAATGATAACCACCAATAAATTTGACATTTTAATTTGTCGTTCAATGTATCCTCTCTAATAAGTTGTGTTGAAATACCTCTTGAAGCAGAGAATGCTTTAATATAATCATGCAAATCAAAACTTTCACCTTCATAAATATAGTTCTCGAAAGGCTGCCATTCAGTAGGGATAAAAACAACTACCGTAGTTTGATTCTGCGTATTTGCTATCTGGTCAATTTTGGAAGTAATATGCCTTGCTAACCTTAGTGCATTTTCATGGTTGTTAGCCTCATTATTGGCTTTAAAATCAATATCAATCCATTTGTCGTTATTGTCAAAATTGGGTATATTGATTGGTAAATTGAAAACAGAAGAAAATCCTGGATAATCAATAAGGTAATCTGGATTGATATTTTCTGTAGAATGTTTGGTTTGAAGTTTTGAAAGGAAGTCATAGAATTTCGCGGAATAATTCTTACCGCAAATTATTGAGAGGCTAATCTCGTTAGAATAAATAACTCCGTTGAGATTAACATCAAAAGGTCTGTTGTTGACAAGACCTCTCATCGGATGATAGTCCTTAAACTCAATATCTGTCGCTACATTTCTGAAAATTAATTGAGGCTCTAAGAATTGAACACCCTTAAACTGGGTTTGCTTTTTATTATAGTTATTGGGGACAAAAGTTCTAAAATTAGGGTCTAAGACATTTATCTCACCAAATGCTGTATTTGATGAAATTTGAAACTCAAATCCTGTTCCTGAATTTTCAGGATATTCAAACTTCAATCTGTTATTTTGGAATAAAACCCCGTTCCAAAAATTTAGCAACTCGTCATATTTATTGTTGTATAGCTTTTCTAAAACTCCTTTGCTTAGTAATAATTTCTGTTGTTTTGAAATTTCTTCAGTAGAAGTAAGATGTATTGTTGGTGTAAAGGTCAGGTAGGCAAAACTTCTATTATCATCGAAGTAAAGCGACACATATATAGCCTTATGTATATCAATGTTGCCATACTTGCTGTCGATAGCTTTAAGCCATATCTTGTCTTTTAGATTTGATTCAACGTTGCCTTTAGTTGAAAAATATTTTAGAATAGCTTGAAGCATTAAAGATTTGAACGCAGAAACTTTTTCTATATCATGTTTTGATATTGGTTCTCTCTTTATTTCTGATTTTAAACATCCTTTGAATGTTCTGTCAATATCGGTTAATGTTCCAATGGCATAAACCTTTCTTTTAAAAGGTACAGCGCATATATTCGTGTCTTTGGTTGTTTCTTTCAGAAAGCTCCAAGGTTTTGCATCTTTATAATCTATTTCGAATTGAAAAACTTCTTTGGGGAATGTAATTGGATGCAGATTACTTTTTATATACTTGTCAGTCTTTGAAAAATTCAAACTAAACTCTGTCTTAAAATATTCTTCATCTTTTGATGTTTCTAATGCTTCTTGGATTTGTTTTTCAACGGCTATATTTCCTTCAAATGCTGATTTTGACAAATGAATTAGAGTTTTATCAAATCCGTCAGTAGCTATGTAATATGCTTCTCTCCCTGATTGCCTTATTTTTAAAATCAAATCCGAAACTCCTTCATTAATTTTATCTCCGAAACCGCACCAATACAAGCGACCAGAGCCTTTTTTCAAAAAAGCAGCCATAATTGCATCCATCAATGATTTGTCCCTACCGCTATATCCAATTACGATGAGATTTTTATCAGCATGATAATTTGAAAGTTGGTCTTTAAATGTATTATTCTGATTGTCTAATTCTTTTTCTGTATTCTTTAAGGTTGTGAACTTATAATCCCCGTGTAACGCAATCGTCAATAGCTCTTTGCTGCTTTGATTTCTGAAAATCCTATCAGAATTATCTAATGTAATTTCAATGGGAGTTAATTTATTCTGATGTGCAGAACGAACAATCAACCCATCGAAATTTGTCGTCCATACGGATTTCACAATATTGTGTTCCGCTAAGAGGCAAAGCAATTCATATCCAATATAAGGTTCCTTATTTTCAATCAAGCTAAAGAAATACTTACGCCTATCGTCTGGTATTGGATAAGCCTTTTCAGCATAAAAGGAATATTCTTCTGCGGCATCAAGGGCTGGGTATTCCCCCTGATTGTCTAACCAGTTTTGAATACTTTTCCGAACGGATTCATTTTTATAATTTTTATAAAATTCCGCAGAATTGATGTTTTTAGATAAGTAAGTGTCTTTTTTCCATTCCCAAATACAATCATAAGCAGTTTGTATTCCCGAACTAATGGATGCGCCAGCACCTAACAAAAATGAATGAGGAACATCTATATTTCTTTTAAAAGACCGTAAAAATGCGTCATATTCAAGTTGTAAATTTTCTGCCATATTTAATTTGGTCGCGACTCTTTTCGTAGTCAGCAAAACGATTTATCTAATATTTTAATAACTCCTTCTTTTTCATCACATACCATTGCTCTCAACTATTAGAAAATCTAAAGAAAAGGCTTATGGTTATAACTCGCTAATATACCATTTTTGAGCGTATAACTGCCACCAACTGCCAAGTAATTCCACCGAAAGACACATCACTATCACGCCTTGTTTTCCATGACACTTTTGTTGCCAAGCTCGCAGGAAGCGGGAAATCAGTAACAAAATAATTCAGATTAATTATGGAAAGACAAAGCAAAAAAGTGTTGCTGACAGGCATTGCATTACTGTCGGCATTTGGTGTGTTCGCCCAGGGGAATGGCAATGCTGGCATTCAGGAAGCAACACAAATGGTAACGGGATATTTCGACCCGGCTACCAAATTGATTTATGCCATTGGTGCGGTGGTTGGGCTTATCGGAGGCGTAAAGGTGTACAACAAATTCAGCAGCGGCGACCCCGACACATCGAAAACGGCGGCAAGCTGGTTTGGTGCGTGTATCTTCTTAATCGTTGCGGCAACCATCCTGCGTTCATTCTTCCTTTAATCCGATGCCCTATGAGTAATTACAACATCAATAAAGGCATTGGAAGAACGGTTGAGTTCAAAGGGCTGAAAGCCCAATACCTGTTCATCTTCGCAGGCAGCTTGCTCGGCGTGCTTATCCTCGTAATGGTACTGTACATGGCAGGTGCAAACTCCTACATCTGCCTGTTCATCGGGGCTGGCGGTGCATCGCTCATCGTCTGGAAAACATTCGCATTGAATGGTAAGTATGGCGAACACGGGTTGATGAAAATCGGGGCAAAGAAAAGGCATCCGAAGTACATCATCTGCCGCAAGGCTGTACATCGCTATCTGAAGTTCACCTCTAAACCCGATGCCCTATGAGAAACACGGGAAAAGCCACAACGCTGGAAAGCAGGTTTCCATTACTGGCGGTGGAACACAACTGCATTATTTCAAAAGATGCGGACATTACCGCCTGCTTTCGGGTACACTTGCCGGAACTGTTTACCGTAGCATCACCGGAGTATGATGCCATACATTCCGCATGGCATAAAGCGATTAAAACCCTGCCGGATTATTCCATCATCCACAAACAGGATTGGTACATTAAGGAAAGCTATGCGCCCGATATTGCGCAGGACGGATTAAGTTTTTTGGCGAAGTCCTACCAGCAGCATTTTAACGAACGTCCTTTTTTAAACCACTACTGTTACCTGTTCCTTACCAAAACCACAAAGGAACGGATGCGGATGCAAAGCAACTTTAGTTCGCTCTGCAAAGGCGTTCTTATCCCGAAAGAAATAAGGGATAAAGAAGCCGTTCGCCGCTTCATGGAAGCGGTAGCGCAGTTTGAGCGCATCATCAATGATAGCGGCTTCATCAAACTGGAACGGCTGACCGAAGATGACATTATCGGTGCAGGCGATAAACAGGGATTGCTGGAACAATACCTAACGCTATCACGGGAGCCGGGAACCGCTATGCAGGACATCGCTTTAGGAAGCGAAGATGTGCGTATCGGCAACAAAAGGTTGTGCCTGCACACTTTGTCCGATACGGACGATTTGCCCGGAACGGTATCGGCTAATACCCGTTACGAAAAGTTATCCACTGATAGAAGCGATTGCCTTTTGTCTTTTGCTGCCCCGGTAGGTTTGCTGCTAAGCTGCAACCACATTTACAACCAGTATTTGTTTTTGGATAACAGTGATGAGAACCTGCGCAAGTTTGAAAAGTCCGCAAGGAATATGCACTCGCTGGCAAGGTACAGCCGGGCAAATCAAATCAATAAAGAGTGGATAGAAAAGTACCTGAATGAAGCGCATAGCTTCGGGCTTTCTTCTATTCGTGCGCACTTCAACGTAATGGCGTGGTCGGATGAGCCGAACGAGCTAAAGCTGCTAAAGAACGATACGGGCAGTGCATTGGCTTTAATGGAATGTAAGCCACGCCACAATACTATTGACGTTGCTACGCTGTATTGGGCGGCGATGCCCGGCAATGCTGGTGACTTTCCGAGTGAGGAAAGTTTTTACACGTTCATTGAGCCTGCGTTGTGTTTCTTCACCGAAGAAACCAACTACCAGAGTTCGCCCTCACCGTTCGGCATCAAGATGGCAGACCGATTGACCGGGAAACCTATCCACCTGGATATATCGGATTTGCCGATGAAGCGGGGCATCATCACGAACCGGAACAAGTTCATACTTGGTCCGTCAGGTTCGGGAAAATCTTTTTTCACAAACCACATGGTGCGGCAATACTACGAACAGGGCGCACACGTCCTGCTTGTGGACACGGGTAATTCTTATCAGGGTTTATGCGAACTGATTAAAGGAAAGACCAAAGGCGAAGACGGTGTTTACTTTACTTACACCGAAGACAACCCGATTGCGTTCAATCCCTTTTATACCGATGACGGCGTGTTTGATATTGAAAAAAGGGAAAGCATTAAAACGCTCATCCTTACGCTGTGGAAACGGGATAATGAACCGCCGACCCGGTCGGAAGAAGTGGCATTGTCCAATGCTGTAAGCGGATATGTGGAACGCATCAAACAGGGTGATAAATACCCATCTTTTAACGGCTTCTACAATTATGTAAAAGGCGACTACAAAAAGGTATTGGAAGAAAAGCAGGTGCGTGAGAAAGACTTTGACCTCGCCAATTTTCTGAATGTGCTGGAACCCTATTACAAAGGCGGGGAGTATGATTACTTGCTGAACTCCGATAAGCAACTCGACCTGCTTTCCAAACGCTTCATAGTCTTTGAAATTGATGCGATAAAAGACCACAAAATTTTGTTTGGAATTGTAACGATTATTCTAAGCGAGATTTTCATCAACAAGATGCGCAGGCTGAAAGGTGTGCGTAAGCTGATATTGATTGAAGAAGCGTGGAAAGCGATAGCGAAAGAGGGCATGGCAGAATACATCAAGTATTTGTTTAAAACTGTCCGCAAATTTTTTGGTGAGGCAATAGTCGTAACGCAAGAGGTGGACGACATCATTCAATCCCCGATTGTCAAGGAAAGTATCATCAATAACTCCGACTGTAAGATACTGCTCGACCAGCGCAAGTACATGAATAAGTTCGATGACATTCAGGCAATGCTCGGACTGACGGACAAGGAAAAGGCGCAGGTACTTTCTATCAACATGAACAATGACCCGTCAAGACTTTACAAAGAAGTATGGATAGGCTTGGGTGGTACGCACTCTGCCGTATATGCCACGGAGGTATCGCTCGAAGAATACTTAGCCTACACTACCGAAGAAACCGAAAAGCTGGAAGTAATGCAACTGGCATCCGAACTGGACGGCAATGTAGAACAGGCTATCAAACGCATCGCCCTCCAAAGGCGTGAAAAGGCAAGCAATTACTAATCATTTTAAAAATCAAAGCAGTTGGAAAAGGAAAAGATAACCCTGCCTATTGGCAACAACAAGGCTTTAATATTTGAAGCCGAACCCGGTAACAAAGCCGACCAGGATTTTGCAAAGCTGTGTAAGGAAGTTGCAGCGACCCAACCCCAAAGCATACAGGATTTTTTTACCCGGCTTAGCAACCTGCAACAGCAACAATCTCCTGCAACCGGCAGAAAGACGGGCAGGAAAATGTAAAGCATCGCTTTCAACATTTCAAAGACAAACAATTATTAATCATTTAAAAATTTCAGAACAATGAAAAAAACAATGTTACTGGTGTGTACGGCAATCATGCTTGCCGTTGCACCGTCCGCTAAGGCGCAATTTGTGGTAACTGACCCCGGCAACCTCATCTCCGGTATTCTTAACTCCGCAAATGAAATTGTGCAGACCTCATCCACCGTATCGAACGTGATAAAAAACTTCGAGCAGGTGAAGAAAGTGTATGACCAGGGCAAAGAGTATTACGACAAGCTGAAAGCCGTAAACAATTTGGTGAAAGATGCTCGCAAAGTACAGCAGACCGTTTTGCTGGTGGGCGATGTGTCCGAAATGTACGTGAAGAATTTCGGCAAGATGATGAACGACCCCAATTTCACCCCGCAGGAATTATCGGCAATAGCCAACGGTTATTCCGTGCTTCTGAATGAAAGTACGGAACTGCTGAAAGAATTAAAACAGATTATTACCTCATCCTCTCTTTCACTGAATGATAAAGAGCGCATGGATGTCATTGACAAAGTTTATAACGAGGTTAAGGACTACCACAACCTTGTGCGCTACTACACCAACAAAAATATCTCCGTAAGCATTTTGAGGGCTAAAAAACAGAACAGCACCAAAAGGGTGCTGGAACTGTACGGTACTGCTGAACAAAAATACTGGTAAGCTATGGAATGGGATAATCTTCATGAACTCCTGCGTTCGCTGTACGATGAAATGATACTGTTATCGGCAGACATGGCAGCAGTGGCAAAAGGTATCGCCGGATTAGGCGCACTGTTTTATGTAGCGTTGAGGGTATGGCAGGCGTTGAGCCGGGCAGAGCCGATAGACGTGTTTCCTTTGCTCCGTCCTTTCGCCATCGGGCTTTGCATTATGTTTTTCCCGACAATGGTATTAGGGACGGTAAACGCCGTATTAAGCCCAGTGGTGAAAGGTACACACGCCATGCTCGATAATCAGGTGCTTGACCTGAACAAGCTGCAACAGCAAAAAGACCAGTTGGAAAAGGAGGCAATGCTCCGCAATCCTGAAACCGCTTACCTCGTAAGCGATGAGGAATTTGATAAAAAGCTGGATGAATTGGGCTGGTCGCCATCAGACCTGGTTACGATGACGGGAATGTACATGGAGCGGGGAATGTACGATTTAAAGAAAAGCATCCGTGATTGGTTCCGTGAATTGCTGGAGGTTCTCTTTCAGGCGGCGGCACTTGTCATAGATACGATACGAACGTTCTTCCTCATTGTGCTGTCCATACTCGGCCCGATAGCCTTTGCGATAAGCGTATGGGACGGGTTTCAGTCCACGCTTACGCAATGGCTCACCAGGTATATCAGTGTGTACCTGTGGCTGCCTATATCCGATATGTTCAGCTCTATGCTGGCAAAAATACAATCGCTCATACTGGAACGGGATATATCCATGCTGGCAGACCCCAATTATATCCCCGATACTTCCAATACCGTGTATATCATTTTCATGCTGATTGGAATTGTGGGCTACTTCACCATTCCAACGGTGGCGGGTTGGGTTATCCAAGCCGGAGGCGCAGGAAACTTTATGCGCAATGTGAACCAGACAGCATCGAAAACAGGAAACGTCGCAGGAGCCGGAACCGGAGCCGTTGCGGGTAACATCGGCGGCAGACTATTGAACAAATAATAATCATCAGTAAAAATGGAATTTAAAACACTAAGAAATATAGAGAACAGCTTTAAGCAAATACGGCTATATGCCATTGTATTTGCGGTACTCTGCATCAGCGTGGTAGGATATGCCGTATGGCAATCCTACCGCTTTGCGGAGTTGCAACGGCAAAAGATTTACGTGCTGGACAACGGCAAATCTTTGATGCTGGCATTGTCGCAGGATGCAAGTATCAACCGACCTGTTGAAGCAAGGGAGCATGTACGGCGCTTTCATGAATTGTTCTTTACGCTGGCGCCGGATAAGAACGCCATAGAAAGCAACATGAAGCGTGCGTTTGACCTTGCCGACAAAAGTGCCTTTGACTATTACAAAGACTTGTCGGAGAAAGGATATTACAACCGTATCATTTCAGGCAATGTGCAGCAACGCATCGAAGTGGACAGCGTGGTTTGCGATTTCGACACCTATCCCTATGCTGTAAGAACTTATGCCAAACAATTTATCATTCGTTCCAGCAACGTTACAAGGCGCAGCCTTGTAACCTCCTGCTATCTCGTGAACTCCGTCCGCTCGGACAACAACCCGCAGGGTTTCAATATCGAAAAATTCAGCGTGCTGGAAAATAAAGATGTGGAAGTCATAGAACGCTAAAATCAATTTTATGGAAGCATTATCAGATTTAAACACGTTTGCGAAAATCCTTACCGATAAAGGATATAACGGCTATTTCCATACGCAAGGCGCATATCCCGGAAAGCTGAAAGAAAGCATCGGCGAATATTTGGAAAACTGCCGCAAAGGGACAGAGGGCATACCTAAGCCGGAGTTGCTGCTGACCGGCTACCTGCAATGGGCGGGTGAAGATAAACCGAGGGTGGAATGCAGCATGTGGGTAAAATACCTGAACGGAAAATTTGACCTCAAAAAAATAGCGGTTACAAAAAAAGACCGCTTCGGGAAATTACTGAAACAATCGGAGTTC
>CAKSVK010000132.1 GCA_934502905.1 uncultured Chitinophagaceae bacterium | reverse complement strand
ATAGTAGAGCTGGTTACACAAAACGGGATCATAAAAGTAGCCGGTTTAATACAACTGCTGGATGAAATGTCAAGATCAAAAAATATCCGCTACCTGACAGCTGCAACTGACGCATTTGAGCCCAAAAACGATCCGGATAAATTATCCATAGTGTTTGACCATATAGCACAAAATTTTCATCAAAATATTTTACTGGGAGATATGGCACGGCTGGTGAACATGAGCGAGTCGGCATTCAGCAGGCACTTCAAGCACAGAACACAAAAAACATTTTCCTGTTTTCTAAAGGAAACCAGGATTGAGCATGCCTGTAAGATGTTGCAGCATGATTCAAAAAGTATTTTTGAGATATCCCTTGATAGCGGCTTCAACAATCTTTCAAACTTCAACAAGCAATTTAAAAGTGTAAAAAACATGGCTCCGCTGGCCTACCGGCAGAGCTGCCATCACTTCCAGCATCTGCATGCTTAAGTAAAAAAAATCGCGAGGGGAAAAAAATCAAAACCTAACAGGTCTTTAAGCCTGTCAGGTTTCCTGCTTATATTACTTTCCAAATATCCCTTTGATCGTATCCATCAATCCGCCGCCCTTTCCACCTTTGGAAACAAGCATCATGATATCCTGCAAATCAGTATCACCATCTCCATCCAGGTCAAGTGCACCGCTTTGAACGCGGCTTAACAGTCCCTGAATATTAAAACCAGCCGTTTGTCCCCCGGAAAAGTTATTGAACAGGTCCTGGATATTGAAAGACTTGTCATTCGGGTCATTGGTTCTGGTAACCAGGCTACTTAAAACAGATGGGATCAGGCTACCGGCAATACCGCTGGCAGCATTTTTGTCGATACCCAATTTACCTACCAACGACTCAACCAGGTTACCTGAAAACTGCTGGGAGATATTATTCTGAGCCGCACCCTGACCCGAGAACAGTTTTAATACTTCGTTTATTCCTCCCTGTGATAATAAGTTCTGAAAGCCACCCTGTATGGAGTTTGCGGCTTCATTGATCACCTCATCGTTGCGGCTGTCAGGTATTGCATTATTTTTTACAACGGCCTCGGCGGCTTGTTCCTTTACGAGATTCAAAAGACTGTCAAGCATAATAAATAGTGTTTTGTACTTACAAGATACAGTTTTTGCCACAAAGGTTGGCAGCGGTGGATATTTTAGGCGTATTTACCTTCGGTGAGAAAGTTCAAATTTTTGCGAGCAGGTAGTGGCACCATAGCCGTAAACTTTAGGAACACGATCGGTAAAAATACCCCGAAGGGGTTTAATTTGGATAACCACTGGTTGTACCGATGGCAAGTCGTTCAAGATTTACATTGAATCTGCCGCGGCAGATTCAACAGAAACTTTGATATGTACCTCCCAACTTTGTTGGGGACTATTCACGTGTAAGCCCTTCAGGCTTAAATTGACGGTCATGGTGGAAGCACGCGCCAGTAGAGCGCACTGCCGGGCCGGTCTCTTACCGATTGGAAAATTTGTGGATGCAGGGATGGGAGGATGCCAGACTTAAGATACAAGATGCAGGATACAGGAATTACAGGATGCAAGATGTAAGACGCAGGACGAACGCATGAAACCTGCAACTTGCGTCTTGCAACCTGCGACTTGCGACTCTCCACTTCCCACCTCTCTCGCCATCACACTCTTTCCGCCATCAATTGTTTGATCACGGTCTCCAGTTCTTTTACCCTTTTTTCCAGTTCAGGCAATTTGCGTGATAATGCCTGGCTTCTTAGTGCGCTGGTATAATCATGTGCCGGAGAGCCGGTAACAGCGGTATTGGGTTGCTTGATAGATTTGCTGACGCCGCTTTGCGCGTTGATCTTTGCGCCGTCTGCAATCACCAGGTGCCCTACGATACCTGCCTGCCCGCCGATCATTACATTCTTACCCAGCTTGGTGCTGCCGCTTACACCTGCCTGCGCAGCAATCACTGTATTATTACCCACTTCCACGTTGTGCGCCACCTGTATCAGGTTGTCCAGCTTGGCCCCGGATTTAATAACGGTAGAGCCGATGGTAGCACGATCAATGGTAGCATTGGAGCCAATCTCCACATTGTCTTCCACCACCACGTTTCCGATCTGCGGCACTTTGGTAAAGCTGCCGTTTTCCTGCGGGGCAAATCCAAAACCGTCTCCGCCGATCACGGTACCCGCATGAATAATAACATGCTTCCCGATAATACAATTATGATAGATGCTTACAGAAGGATGTATCACGGAATGGTCACCTACCGTTACATTGTTTCCGATATAAGCATTCGGGTATATCTTTACATTATTGCCCACCACCGCGTTATCCGCTATATAAGCAAAAGCGCCGATGAATACATTTTCCCCTACCCTGGCGGACGGGGATACATAAGAAGGTTGTTGTATACCGGTCAGCTGCTGGCTCATGATCTCCTGGTATTTAGCGAGCAAGGTAGCAAAAGCGGAATAGGCATCAGGCACTCTCAACAGGGTTCCCTTAACCGGCTGTCTTAACTCCAGCTTTTCATTTACGATCACAACAGAAGCCTCCGTTGTATACAGGTAATCTTCATATTTGGGATTTGCCAGGAAGGCAAGATCGCCTTCTTTGGCATACTCAATTTTATTAAATGAGCCCACCTTCGCTTCAGGGTTTCCTTCAACGCTTGCATTGATCAGTAAGGCTATTTGAGCGGCTGTGAATGTCATAAAGATCATTTATAATAGCAAATGTAGAATTTTTTTACAGGGCTGTACATGTTATGTTGGATCAGGGCATTGTCCACTTCGGAAATATCTTTTATCCGCCCGTCCTTAAAAAGGATATTGATCTTTTCATTGTTTGGGTTATACGTTCTGTTGACTGCTTCGCCGGTAAAAACCAGGAATGCGCTTTCTTCGCGGGAGAGGCCCAGGCGCGTCATGATCTCTTCCGTTCTTCCGGTTAATTCCGCCTCGTCAATAGGCTGGTTCTGCAGCCGCAGCTTCAGCAGTCTTCTGTTCAGTATACTTTTACAAAGCAACGCCAGCACCCTGTCTTCATGCCTGCTCCATTGCTTGATAGAATAAGATATATCGGTATCATCCAGCGAACAGAATGCTTCCAGGTTATTTCCTATATCCGAAAGCTTTCCCAACAGGAATTCCTTAACAATGCCATCCTGGAGGGTATGCGGTTTTTTCAGTCCCACTTCCCTGGCTCTCTGCAGAATTTTTACCAGCATTACTTCAGCACACAAAACAGATTTATGGAGGTACACCTGCCAGTACATCAGGCGGCGTGCGATCAGGAATTTCTCGATAGAATAGATCGCCTTTTCCTCTACCATCAGCTCACCCTGGTGAACTGTTAACATTTTTATAATTCTGTCGTATCCTATTACGCCTTCATTCACACCGGTAAAAAAGCTATCCCGGTTCAGGTAATCCATACGATCCACATCCAGTTGACCGCTTACCAGCTGATGCAGGAATTTTTTCGGATAGTTTCCGGTAAATATCTCGATTGCTGTGGTAAGTTGTCCGCTAAACTGCCGGTTAAGATCCTGCATCAGCAGCAGGGATATTTCTTCGTGGTGTACATTTTCTGCTAAAGTGCTTTCCAGGGCATGTGAGAAAGGTCCGTGGCCGATGTCGTGCAGCAGGATGGCGATCTTGGCACCGACATCTTCTTCTTCCGTGATGTCCACACCTTTCTCCCGCAGCTCGTGCAGCGCGTTACACATAAGATGGTATGCTCCCAGGGAATGATGGAGCCTTGTATGCACCGCACCCGGGTATACCAGGTGCGCTAACGCCATTTGCTTGATGCGGCGAAGCCGTTGGTACCAGGGATGAGATATCAGGTCGAAGATTAACGGGTGATGGATGGTAATAAAACCATACACCGGATCGTTGATAATTTTTTTGAAAGCCATGCGAAAATGTTAAAAACAGGCATTTAACCTACGCAAAGGTAAAAAGGGGGAAATGAATAAGTACATTTGAAACATTAATCATTAAATAAACTTTCAATGTCTCAGGCAAAAATTCTGTGGGTAGATGATGAAATAGAAAGTCTTCAGTCGCAAAAGATGTTCCTTGAAAACAAAGGATACCAGGTACATACCCTGACCAACGGATATGATGCGCTGGACTATGTGAAAGAAAACATTATTGATGTGGTGCTGCTGGATGAAACCATGCCGGGCATTACAGGACTGGAGACCCTTGCCAGGATAAAGGAGATCAACCAGCAGCTTCCGGTAGTGCTGATCACCAAAAATGAGACCGAGAACCTGATGAACGAAGCCATTGGCTCCCAGATAAGCGATTATCTTATCAAACCGGTAAACCCGAACCAGGTACTGCTGAGCCTGAAAAAGATCATTGAGAACCGCCGGCTGGTTGCCGAAAAAACGACCAGTACCTACCAGCAGGAATTCCGGAACCTGTTTATGGCGCTGAACAGCAACCCTGATTACAACGAATGGATGGAGCTCTATAAAAAGCTGGTGTATTGGGAACTGGAGATGGAGAAAAGCGACAGTCCGGAGATGCAGGAAGTGTTCCAGACGCAAAAAAATGAGGCGAATACGGAGTTCTTCAAATTCATCAGCCGGAATTATGCTTCCTGGGTGAACCCCAAAACCGCTGATGCACCTATCATGAGCTCCACGCTTTTCCGCTATAAGATACTACCGCATCTTGAAAAAGGGAAGCCACTTTTTGTGATCCTCATCGACAACCTGCGATATGACCAATGGAAAGCGATCCAGCCTATATTTTCAGAAAGCTTTCGCATACAGGAAGAAGAAACTTTTTATTCCATCTTGCCCACTGCCACGCAATATGCCCGTAACGCCATATTTGCCGGTATGATGCCTGCAGAGATTGAAAAAAGCTTCCCGCAACTATGGAAGAATGACGATGAAGAGGGAGGAAAGAACCTGGCAGAAGCAGAATTATTAAAAGCCCAGCTGAAAAGGGTACTGAAAGCAGATGTTAAACACTCGTATACCAAGGTGCTGAACCACCAGGATGGGCAAAAGCTGGTGGATAATATCCATAACCTGATGCAGAACGACCTGAATGTGATCGTTTATAACTTCGTGGATATGCTTAGTCATGCCCGTACTGAAATGGAAGTGCTGAAAGAGCTGGCAAGCGATGAAAGCAGCTACCGCAGCCTGACCGCAAGTTGGTTTGAGCACTCTCCCCTGCACCAGGCATTGAAAAAGATAGCCGATAAGCCGCTCACGCTCATTGTAGCTACCGATCATGGAAGCGTAAGGGTAAAAACACCCTGCAAGGTAGTGGGCGACAAACAAACCACCACCAACCTTCGATACAAGCATGGGCGCAACCTGAACTACGAGCCCAAAGAGGTACTTGCTTTCCGCGATCCTAAAGAGGCTGGATTACCGGTTCCGAACGTAAACTCCTCCTTTATTTTTGCAAGGGAAGACGGCTATCTCTGCTATCCCAACAACTATAATTATTATTCCAATTATTATAAAAATACCTTTCAGCATGGTGGTGTAAGCCTGGAAGAGATGATTGTGCCGGTGATCAGGATGATCAATAAATAGCGGATTGCTGATGGGGGAATGGCTGATTTTTGATGTAATGCTTTCTGAAATCAAAAACCCCCAAATCGGAAATCTCCAAATCAGAAATCAGAAATAACAAAATGCCCCCGCTATTCACACCTGTGGAAAACCCGGAAGGAAAAACCTGCTTCCTATCGGTAAATTTGCATACCATGAAGTATAATCAGCCTACTTTAAAGAAAATTGAGGAAATACTGGGCGAATCCGGCTACGTAGTGCGGTATGAAAGGGGCAACTTTCAAAGTGGCTATTGCATCCTGCAACAAAAAAAAGTGGTAGTACTCAACAAGTTCCTGACCATGGAGGGTCGTATCAATACGCTGGTGGATCTGCTGCCGATCCTGGAGATCAATTTTGATGCGCTTACCCGCGATTCCCAGCAACTGTACGAGGAAATAATGTCCAAGCCGGCAGATGAATAACCGCTTTTTGATTTCCTTATTTTAGAATAGCTTTGGCAGGATGAGTTATCCGCCTATTACAGTTCGTTTTCTCGGTACCGGCACCAGCAGCGGAGTGCCTATGGTTGCCTGCGACTGTGCCGTTTGCACCTCTACAGATACAAAAGACAAACGGCTTCGCTCCAGCATTTTGATACAGTCTGCCACCACCACAGTTGCAGTAGATGCAGGCCCCGATTTCCGGGCACAGATGTTACGGGAAAATGTCAAAAAGCTGGATGCAATCCTGTTCACACACTCCCATAAAGATCATATTGCAGGACTGGATGATGTCCGGGGGTTTAACTATTTCGCACAAAAGCCGATGGATATCTTTGGAAGCGAAATGACATTTGAAGTCATTATACGGGAGTTTTCATACGCTTTTACCGAAAAGAAATATCCCGGCGCGCCGGAGATCCGCCTGAATACGATCAATAATACCCCCTTCACCATCGGCGATCTTGTTATAGAACCCATTCCTGTATGGCACCTGCATATGCCTGTTCTCGGCTACCGTTTTGGAAAATTCACCTATATCACCGATGCCAACAAAATTGAGGAAGACAGCAGGAAAAAAATAAGAGGCAGTGACATCCTTGTGCTGAACGCGCTCAGGAAAGAAAAACATATCTCACATTTTACCTTAGGGGAAGCAATTGATATGGTAAACGCTTTGGAAATACCCCGGGCCCGCTTTACCCATATCAGCCACCAATTAGGCAGGCATGAAGACATAAGCCGGGAGCTGCCGGAAGGGATAGCGTTGGCATACGACGGGTTGCAGCTCCATCTGCCGGAAGCCAAATAGTTCTTTTCCTACTCTCCTTGCCGAAGGCTCTCACAGATAACACGGATGCGCACAGGTTTTTATTATTCTAGCTTGCCTGGGCGGTCGCTGCCCGGCATATATGTCTCCCTGTGCCGTTAAAAGCAGTTGAATTTATCCGTTACGCCCCGCCTCTGTCTGCCGTTCGGCAGCTCAGGCAGGCAGAGCGATGCTTATAAATATTATTATGTGGTCTTATTCCTCCCTGAAGCCGGGATGCCGGTTCGGTTAAAGCTATTTTTTCATAGGTTTGTTCCGTAAACAAGATATCATGAAGAAGGTTTTTATATCGTTGCTATTGATGACCTCCTGCTACACAAGCATTGCCGATGAAGGTATGTGGCTACCTATGCTGCTGGGCAAGCAGGTATATGCCGATATGGTAAAAAAAGGATTAAAGCTGACACCGGCTCAGTTGTACGATATCAATAAGGCCTCTATCAAAGATGCGATCGTAATATTCGGTGGTGGCTGCACGGGGGAAATGGTAAGTAACCAGGGACTGTTGTTCACCAATCATCATTGCGGCTATTCGGCTATTGCCGCCGCGAGCACAGTAGAAAACAATTACCTCAAAGACGGCTTCTGGGCGCGTGATAAAACACAGGAGATCCCTGCTGCCGGGCTGAGCGTACAATTCCTGCTTGCCATAGAGGATGTAACGGGCGAGATAGCACCGCAACTGGAAGGCCTGGATCCCGCTGCACGAGCGAATAAACAATCTGAGATCATGGGTTCCATCAATGAAAAATATTCAGACCCCGTCAAAAATATCGAAGCCAGGGTCAGCCCGTTGTTCAAAGGGAACCAGTTTCTCGTATTCATATACCAACGTTACACCGATATCCGCCTGGCAGGCACACCTCCGGAAAGTATTGGAAAATTCGGTGGCGATACTGATAATTGGGAATGGCCGCGACATACCGGTGACTTTTCTGTTTTCCGGGTGTATGCCGGTAAGGACGGAGCCCCGGCAGCTTATTCGAAAGACAATATTCCCCTGAAGCCCAGGCATTTCCTGCCGGTATCTGTGAAAGGTTTTAAGGATGGGGATTTTGCGATGATATACGGCTACCCTGGAAGCACTAACCGGTATGAGACTTCTTATGGCATCAAACTGGCCACCGATATCGTAAACCCTTCGCTCGTAGCAATGCGGGACATACGCTTAAAAGCCATGTTTGAAGAAATGGTAAAAGATCCGGCTGTGAAGCTGAAGCTGGCTTCTGTTTATGCCGGGGTGGCTAACTACTGGAAATTTTACGACGGAGAAACCAAACAATTGTTGAAGTACAGGATCTATGAAAAGAAGCAGGAGGAAGAAGCAAAGTTCACCCAGTGGGCAAAAGGGAAAGCAGAATTTGAAAACCTGTTCAATGAATGGCCGAAAGTTTATGAAACCTGGAAACCCTATGCCCGGCAAAGAACTTATCTCTACGAAGGCATCCTGGGTTCGCCACTGGCAAGGTTTGCCGCTACCCTCGTGAAACTGGAAAATGACATGGTGAAAAACGGCGTGGATGCTGCTATTGTAAAACAGGGACTTAAGGAAGCTGATGCTGCCAGAACAGCCTTCCTTGCAGCAGAAGATAAAATATCGGACCAGCTTTCTATGGCGCTTATCTGCCAGAAGTTTTACAAAGACATCGATAAAAATCAGCATCCCATCGGGTTTTATGAAAAGCTGAAAGCAGCATACGGCGACCTCAATGAAACATCTACTTATAATAAATGGTCCGAAGCGCTTTTTAATCATACCATGTTGCTGGATGAAACAAAATGGCGCGCCTTCCTGGCGCGGCCGGATGCGGCTACCCTGCAGGAGGATCCGGCATATCTGTATGCAGGCGGATTCTTAAAAAGTTACACTGGTAAATACGAGCCGCTGTACCAGCAGTTCATGCTGAGGAACAATGATCTCGGCAGGCTATACCTGAAGGGCGTGATGCAGATGAACCCGCAAAAGAAAATGTATCCGGACGCTACTTTTACCATGCGGGTCAGCTATGGAAGCATTAAAAGTTATTTTCCGCGCGATGCGGTTAAATATGACGCAGTGTGTACCATGAGCGGCTTGCTGGACAAATATGTACCCGGCGATTACGAATTTGATCTACCATCCAGGCTTATTGAACTTGCCAGGAAAAAAGATTACGGACAATACATGGATCCAAAACATAAAGACCTGGTAGTAAACTTTATTACCAACAATGATATTACCGGCGGTAATTCGGGGTCTCCGGTCATAGACGGCAATGGCAACCTTATCGGCCTGGCATTTGATGGCAATTACGAAGCGCTCAGTCATAAGCTGGCATTTGACAAGGATATGAACCGCACTATTTGTGTGGACATCCGTTATGTGCTGTGGTGTATTGATAAGCTCGGGGGCGCATCACATATCATAAACGAGCTGAAGCTCGTAAAAATGTAGGCAGTCTTTATGAAAAGGGATACGATCCCTAAATAAACTGAAGGTACCCGCTCTGCGGAAAAGTCTAGCGGCTATACCGAGCCCGGCTACAAAACTTGGGGGTAATCAGGATTAAAGAGGTGTGCTTCAAATCATAATAGAGCGAGAATCTAACACAAACCAGTTAGCCAAGCTAGTGTTTAAGATTCACATTATTTCGTACAGCTATAGATCTTCTCTATTAATACTTTACTGGCATTTATATCCTTATACAGTATTTCTATCATATTGCAGTAACTCACCATCCTCGCCATAAAACACCATGAAGCAATTACAATTTGGTTCTGTACAAGTTTCCCCGTAAATCACCCTCTCTTTATATGTAAACGAAGATATTGCAATACCACACTCCGGGCATTTCTTTTCCGCTGCTATGATCTGTTCGCGGATTGGTTCAGGTAGTCCCTGAAGATCAGTTTTTATATCTTTTCCTTTTGAGCAGGAGATCATCAGCAATAATAATAACACAGAGAGGTGATTTTTCATATCATCATTTTCTCACCTGATATTACCAAAAGGCTAAGCGCTGCATGTAGTCATAAAACTTTATGCTACCACCCAAAGTTTCCAAACTTCCGGGGCCTATATTCCACCCGTTTCCACCGGGAGGAGCATGCCAGATCGGTTTCACTTCTTCTGATGTAAGGGCATAAAAAAACCGATCAGTAAACTGACCGGGTCAATAAATATGACACCTACCGGATTTTATCCCGCCTGCGGCGGGATGCAGTACCATCGTGCGCCTGCGGAGTATCGGTATGGGAAGAGATGAATAGATCGTATTACAAAACGAGTTAAACTGCCTGAAAACAAAAAACCCCACCAGTAAACTGATGGGGTTCAATAAATATGGCACCTACCTACTCTCCCGCATTGTGGTGCAGTACCATCGGCCATAAGGGGCTTAACTTCTCTGTTCGGTATGGGAAGAGG
>CAKSVK010000131.1 GCA_934502905.1 uncultured Chitinophagaceae bacterium | reverse complement strand
TTTAATACTTTCCGGTATGATACAAAACTATTTAAAATGAGTTTGTTATATGCTTAATTAACGAATAGTTTAATGTTTTGTTGGGTGAACGATTAACTTTTGGTAAAAAATTCCGGAAACGATCCAAACGGCTATACACTCCTGAACTGTTTCAGAAAGCGTATATCGTTTTCACTGAAAAGACGGATATCCTTAATGCCATATTTCAGCATGGCCGGACGTTCTACCCCCATACCGAATGCAAAGCCGGTATATTTTACGGGATCGATATTACAGTTTTCCAGCACTTTCGGATGCACCATACCGCAGCCCAGTATTTCCAGCCAGCCGGTATGCTTACACACATTACAACCGGCGCCCTTACACAACTGGCAACTGATGTCCATCTCGGCACTGGGTTCGGTAAAAGGGAAATAGCTGGGCCGGAATCTCACTTTTACGTCATCTCCATACATTTCCTGCACAAAAAAATACAGGGTCTGCTTCAGGTCGGCAAACGATACATTTTCATCAATATATAACCCTTCTACCTGGTGAAAAAAGCAATGGCTCCTTGCACTGATCGTTTCATTGCGGTATACACGTCCCGGGCAGATGATCCGCAGGGGGATCTTTCCCTTTTCCATTTCCCGTATCTGTATATTGCTGGTATGGGTACGCAGCAGCCAGGCAGGGTTGGTAGCAATATAAAATGTATCCTGCATATCCCTGGCAGGATGATGTTCGGCAATATTTAATGCTGTAAAGTTGTGCCAGTCATCTTCTATTTCGGGGCCTTCTGCTACAGCAAATCCCAGGCGCTGAAAAATGGACACGATACGGTTGCGCATGGTGCTGATGGGGTGACGGGTACCTATATTTATACCATCGCCGGGGAGACTGATATCTATAACCGGTCCGGCCTTGGAGGCTGCCTTATCGCCGGACTCCTTTAAGGCATTGTATTTTGCTTCGGTAAATTGTTTGAAATCATTGAGGATTTGCCCGAACTCCTTTTTCCGGTCGGCAGGCACCTGCTTCATCTCTCCCATCAGGCTCTTTACCAGCCCCTTGGTACCCAGGTAGATAATCCTGAACTTCTCTGCGCCTTCTGCGCCGGGGATATTATATGCTTCAATTTCGCTACGGTAAGCTTCCAGTTGCGCTAACAATTGCTCCATGCTGCGAAGATAGGAAAAGGAATCGCTCTAATAAAGATCATCCAGCTTCATCTTCAGGTATTTGGTAACGCTGCGGTGCGTACTGAAAAAGGTGATGCCGATGCCTACCAGGATAATGCCCAGGAAGAGTATGCCCAGCAGGGTATAATCCCTCAGCACCTTTATTTCGGGCAGCCAGTTCTCTACCCCCAGGATGATCACGATGATCACAGCAATCGCAATGAGTGCGCTGATAAGGCCGTTCACCACAGCTTTAATATCAAACGGACGGGAGATAAACCAGCGGGTGGCACCTACCATTTGCATTGTCTTGATCAGAAAGCGGTTGCTGAACATGGCAAGCTTGATGGTATTATCGATCAGGATCAGTACAATTATGCCAAGACCAACCACAATCCCCAACAACACCCAGCTTATTTTCCTTACCGTTTCATTCAGGTTGGTCACCACGGTATCCGGGTATTTTACTTCATCTATAAAACCATATTTGGATAGATCAGCAACAATATTGGAGATGGTATCTTTATGCACATATTGTGGTTTCAGGTTGAAATCCACACTGGCGGGCAGTGGATTATAAGTCAGCACTTTTTCCCAGGCGCCATCATCCTCTTTCAGGAAACGCTCCCGGGCCAATTCCTTGGACACATACTCTGCCGAAGCGGTATAAGGCCTGGATTTAATATAACCCGTCAGGTCATCCACATCGTTCTGCGATACATCATCTTTCAGGTATACCTGCAATTGTACATTTGCCCGGAAGTATTGCTCCAGTTTGCTACCGTTGATCACCAGCCACCCAAACACCCCTATCAGGATCAGAAGAGAGGCAACGCCTAATATGCTGAAAAAGAAAGAAGGTTTGCTCCTTTTCATAGAGCTTTTACTGATTTCCTCCATGTTGTATACGGTTTTTCTTGTTATTCTGGCTATACCAGGAACGGAATGGGCAAAAATAACGGTTTTATGAGTGCTTTCCGTAAATTTGCTGCCCTCATAACGCAAGTATACATTGAATATTTTTCAATGCAGCTTTTTCTTCAACAGGTTATAGATAGTTTTAACAATTATGGAATACAATTTCAGGGAAATCGAAAAAAAGTGGCGGGAACAGTGGACAAAAGACGAGACCTATAAGGTCAGCAATCATTCTGATAAGCCTAAATATTATGTGCTGGATATGTTTCCCTACCCCAGCGGCGCCGGGCTGCACGTGGGTCATCCGCTCGGTTACATCGCCAGCGATATCTTCGCCCGTTATAAACGGCTGAAAGGTTTCAATGTATTACATCCCATGGGTTATGACGCCTTCGGCCTGCCGGCAGAGCAGTATGCCATTGACCATGGCATTCACCCGGCGGTATCTACCGAAAAAAATATCAATACGTTCCGGAAACAGCTGGACAATATCGGCTTCTGCTATGACTGGAGCCGCGAAGTGCGCACCAGCGATCCCGGATATTATAAATGGACGCAATGGATTTTCCTGCAGTTGTTCAAGAGCTGGTATAACCGGCAGACAGATAAGGCAGAACCCATAGAAAATCTCGTGGCCATCTTTGAAAAGGAAGGCAATATCAGCCACCCGGTTCCCAATGGTAAATCTACACTACCCGGGTTATCCGGACAGGTATTTACGGCAGCACAATGGGCTTCCTTTGATGCGTTCACACAGCAAAGCATCCTGATGGAGTATCGCCTGGCATACTGCGGTTATGGAGAAGTGAACTGGTGCGAAGCGCTGGGTACGGTACTGGCTAATGACGAGGTGATCAACGGGGTAAGCGAGCGGGGCGGGTTCCCGGTAGTAAAGAAAAAGCTGCGCCAGTGGTACCTGCGTATCACAGAATATGCCGACCGCCTGCAACGCGATCTCTCCACTGTAGACTGGAGTGATGCCATGAAGGAAATGCAGACCAACTGGATCGGCAAAAGCAGCGGGGCGGAGGTTGTGTTCCCCCTCTCCATCTCTCCCCTCAGGGGAGAGGGTATAGAAGCGAAGAACACGGAAAATATGCCGGGCTTTGGGTATGCAAAGTATAAAGTAGACAGTGAGATGAGCTTTGAAAATGCAAAGCGGATGCGAAAGGAGCCAACTGAAGCAGAAGGAATTTTATGGAATGAACTCAAAACTAAAAAAACGGGTTACAAATTCAGAAGGCAACATCCCGTTGAAAACTATATTGCCGACTTTATTTGCCTTGATGTATGGGTAATAGTGGAGGTAGACGGAGCGTATCATGACAATTCAGAACAACAAAAGCTGGATAAGGAGCGTGATGCATTCTTAAAAGAAATCGGTTTCACGACCCTGAGATTCACCAATGAGGAAGTAACTGCGGATATAGAGAGAGTAGTCAAGAGGATCGTTGATACCTGCGATGAAATCAAAGCGTTAAATACCGAAAAGAGAAATGCAGCCGGCAGCTCCTCTCCCCTGCGGGGAGAGGCAGGGGAGAGGGGGGATGAGGCTGCTATGGGGGTGAGGGTCTACACCACCCGCCCCGATACCATCTTCGGGGTGGACTTTATGGTGCTGGCGCCGGAGCATGAACTGGTGGAGCAGATTACCACACCTGACCAAAAAGCAGCGGTAGAGGAATATGTGACCTGGGTAAAAAGCAGGAGCGAACGGGAAAGGATGGCGGAAAAGAAAATATCCGGGTGCTTTACCGGCGCGTATGCCGTTCACCCGTTCACCGGCAGGGACATACCCATCTGGATCAGTGAATATGTGCTGGCAGGATACGGCACCGGCGCTATCATGGCGGTACCCGCCGGCGACGAACGCGATCATAAGTTTGCACAGCACTTTAATATCCCTGTCACCAATATTTTCGGGGATGCTTATACGGGAGCAGAAGCTATTGCCGATAAAAACGTCACCATTTATAATAGTGACTTCATTACAGGACTGCCTGTAAAGGAAGCAGCAGAAAAAGTGATCAACGCGCTGGAGGAAAACGGGGATGGCATCCGCAAGGTAAATTATAAAATGCGGGATGCAGCGTTTAGCCGGCAGCGTTATTGGGGCGAGCCGTTCCCGATCATCTGGAAAGAGGGTATTGCCTATCCGATGAAAGAATCGGAGCTGCCCCTGGAGCTGCCGCATATCAACGAAATAAAACCCGGCAAAGACGGAGAGGGTCCGCTTAGCAATCATGAAGAATGGCTGACTTCTTTCTCCCACTCCTTCGGAGGAGGCCGGGGGGAGGCTTCTACCATGCCCGGGTACGCCGGCAGCAGCTGGTATTTCCTGCGGTATATGGACCCTCAAAACAACAAGACCTTTTGCGACAGAAAAGCTTCCGATTACTGGAACCAGGTGGATCTGTATATAGGCGGTACCGAGCATGCCGTAGGGCACCTGCTCTATAGCCGCATGTGGACGAAAGCCTTGTACGACCTGGGTTATATCAGCTTTTTTGAGCCTTTCAAAAAGCTGGTGAACCAGGGTATGATCCAGGGCAGCAGCCGGTTTGTGTACAGGGTAAGGGGAACCAATAAATTTATTTCCCACGGATTAAGAAACCAATATGAAACCGATCAACTGCATGTAGATGTAAACATAGTGGACGGTGTGGAGCTGGATATTGAAAAATTCAAACAATGGCGCAATGGCGAGTATGCCAACGCTGTTTTTATTCTGGAAGACGGATCTGTTTACGCCTCCCCTTCGGAGAGGCCGGGAGGGGCTTACATCTGTGGCGTAGAAGTGGAAAAAATGTCCAAGTCGAAGTTCAACACCGTTAACCCCGACGACCTGGTGAACAAATACGGCGCTGATACGTTCCGGATGTATGAGATGTTCCTGGGACCGGTGGAGCAAAGCAAGCCCTGGGATACAAAAGGTATAGAAGGTGTGCACCGTTTCCTGAAAAAGCTCTGGCGTCTCTTTTATGATGAAGAGAAAGGACAGGTATGGGCAGACGAAACACCCACGGCCGCGGAATGGAAAGTACTCCACCAGACCATCAAAAAAATTGAGGAAGATACCGAACGGTTCTCTTTTAATACAGGAGTAAGCGCTTTTATGATCGCCGTGAATGAGCTGACAGAGCTGAAATGCCATAAGAAAGCAATCCTGGAAAATATGCTCATCCTGCTGACACCTTATGCTCCGCACATAGCGGAGGAATTATGGCACCGGCTGGGAAATGAAGGATCCGTTTTAGATGCGCACTACCCGGTATTTGAAGCAAAATACGTGGCAGAGACTTCCAAAAACTATCCCGTAGCCATCAACGGCAAAACCCGCACAGAGCTGAACCTCCCGCTGGATATTACCCAGGAGGAAGTGGAAAAGCTGGTGCTGGAAAATGATGTTGTACAGAAATGGCTGGAGGGTAACCAGCCCAAAAAGATCATTTATGTAAAGAACCGGATGATCAACGTGGTGGTGTAAGTGAAGTGATAAGGTATTTTGGTGAGCCCGGTTACAACACCGATACGGGTATCAGGTCTATCCACGCAAAGCCGGAAAGGATCGCAGCGTCTGCAAGGAAAACCGGTCAAAGACCTTCTGTCTTAGCGTTCTTGTATGAAATGTGCAGCCGCCGGTATTGCTAACTTTTCGCGTAAGCTACTTCCGCCTGGAATTTTGGCTCTTTATCACTTACCCTGAGCTCGGCAGCTGCGGAGTTGCTGATCCTGATCAGCAGCCCGTCATTTTCCTTTCCGGGAGGCAGCTCGCCCAGTACCTTGGCAAAAATGATACGGTTGTTGCCGGGATTGGTGATCCGTACAATTGTGCCGGGCGTGATATTATTCATGAGGGCATAATATTTTGCATCCTGCCAGCCGCTGGTACTTTTAAAGACAGCGGCACTGCCGGATTCACTCCTGAAGCTGCTGCTGCCCTGGGACTGCTGTTGGTAAACCGCTTTGAAAAACCCTGCACCATCTGCTGTGTTCCGGGAAGTATTACCCGTTGTAGAAGCCACAGGCCGGGAACCGTTTGTCGTATTATTAGCCGGCGTTACCGGTGTGTTAGCCGTTGGCTGATTGGCAGATGCCGTTGTTACGGGAGCACTTACAGGCGCAGAAGCTACGGACTCCCCTAAAAAGGAAGCCGGTACAGCTCCCCCGATCTTACTGATATTGCTGGTAGAAGCCAGGGGGGAACCGCTTTTCTTCACTTTCAGAAACCCGACAACCAGCTTTTGCCCCACACTTATATTTTCCGAGCTAAGCGCATTCCACTCTTTCAGATAGTCTGCGCTTACCTTGTTTGCATTCTGCCCGATCCTGAACAAACCTTCCTTTTCCGCCACTACATGATACAAGGGTACAAATACTTCATCTGCTGCAGCCACCGCTTTTCGTTGCACGAAATTTTCAGCGGTCAATGGTATTTTTAATGACTGGTCTATTTCCAGTCCACTGGTGATCGTCAATCCGTTAAACGGAGCAATTTCCCGGGGGCTGATATTATATAACCGCCCGATGCTGTACAGGTTTTCCTTAGCTGCCACAGCATGGTTCAGGTACAACCTGTCGCCCTGCCCCTGTACGATAAGGTCTGACTGTGCAGCAAGGGGAAAGGATATGATGGTGGAGAATACTATTACACACAGTTTCTTCATCAGATATTATTTATTTTCAGCACATACGAAATTAAGAAAAAACACTGATTATAGTTATAACGAAGGAGGGGCTGCTTTTAATATGCGAAACCGGAGCGGGTAATAGTTATTTACACGGTTGGGCAGCAATTTAACCCAGCCTAAATAGAATCCTTTATAAGTAACTAAACACCATCCCTTAACAGATGAATCAATAACCATATCTTTCTTTTGAAGGTATCCGACAGCCTTTTCCAATCCTAATTCTGCCTTTGGAAAATCATCTGCAATTATGCAACTTACCGCCAGCTCATGATCAGGGATTAACAGTTTATTAATAACCCTGCCCATATGTATACCTGCTTTTTTTACCTGCAGCACCGCCGCCAGTCCGCTTATAAATGCCAAATGCTGCGCGGACAAAGCCAGGTATCCGTCCTTTCCTTCTATAAAACTCAAAGAAGAAGGATCTGTTACAGCCCGGGATATTACCTCAAGGTCCACCTTGTTTACAGAAGCCAACCTGCGGTTCGGCAGGTCCCTTTCGTTTGTTACACCGGTTTTCCGGAAGCAGCTCATATACAGTCCCTCCCCCTTCAGGTTATAGGGAAAAAAACGGTATCCCTTACAGTTATGTTTGTCAGATAAAGACTCCACAATACCCCAATCAGGCTGCAGGGGAACAGCAACTGATTCCGCCTGCAGGTTCTCTCCTATCCAGTCCGCTATATCTTCATCTTCTTCCCTGGAGTAAGAGCAGGTGGCATATATTAATATTCCACCTTCTCTGAGCGCCGGCCAAACGTCTTCGAGTATGCGCTGTTGTCTTTTACAGCAGTGTTCTACATTTTGCAAAGACCATTCCTTCAATACATCAGGATCCTTGCGGATCATACCACTGCCGCTGCACGGCGCATCTACCATCACCAGGTCAAACTGCCCCTCCAACAGCTTAAAGCGGGAAGGATCATTACTTGTCACCACAAGGTTTTCTTTTCCCCAGCGAACCGCATTCTCGTACAGGATCCCCGCACGGGAGCTGATCGTTTCATTAGCAACAACTACCCCCGCCGGAAACAGCGCTGATAAATGAGTAGCTTTACCTCCCGGCGCAGCGCAAAGGTCCAGCACCCGGTATGGCTGTTCCCGGTGATCCGGCAAACAGCTTTTTACCGCCTGCTCCAGGAACATGGATGAAGCTTCCTGGACATAATAGCAACCGGCGTGAAACAGCGGATCGAATGTAAAGGACGGCCGGGATGGCAGGTAATATCCGTATTCGCTCCATGGAACCTGCTGCCTCTCCGGAAACATCTCCACACAGGAAATGACCGGCATATCATCCGTATTTCGCTTGTATACGTTCAGCCTCACAGAAGTCACCTGCTCATTTGCACAATGTACCTCCGCAAATGTAGTTTTTTCAAAACCCGGTACTGTTGTAAGGGAACTTATCAGTTCGTTAATATCTGCCAACTGTATTTAATTCATTATAAACGATAATATGCAATAATTTAAAACAATATATGTTTAATGCTTCAGCAAGAAATACATTAAATCTCATGCTGAAAAAAACAAATACTACAAATTGGGCACTGAATGTCAGTCTGTTCACTTATCTTTACCCCGGTTTTTCATAGGATATTGGATTTTAAAAAGGGCTGGATTTCTATCCATCGCCCTCTTTTTTTTCTTCGAAATACTGTTTCACCAATACTGCTTTGCTTTTTCCGATCACCTCTGCAATATCCTCCAGCGATCTTTCCCTGATATTTTTCACAGACCTGAAAGTTTTGAGCAACATATCAGCAGTTGCTTTTCCTATTCCGCCGATATTTTCCAGTTCGTTGGTAAAGGTTCCCTTACTTCGTTTATTCCTGTGGAAGGTAATGCCAAACCTGTGCACTTCGTCCCTGATCTTACGTAAAAGCTTCAGGCTGTTGCTATCCCAGGGCAGCTTCAATGATTGCTGATCACCTTCAAAAAACACTTCTTCTTCGTTCTTTGCCAGGCCCACCAGCGTCATTTTCCCCTTCAGTTGTAAAGCTTCTATAGCTTGAATGGCAGCACCCAGCTGTCCTTTTCCACCGTCAATGATCACCAGTTGCGGCAATGGAGCGTTTTCCTCTGCCAGCCTTTTGTAACGCCTGTAAACAGCTTCTTTCATCGTGGCGAAATCATTGATCCCTTCCACTGTTTTTACATTAAAATGCCGGTAGTCTTTCTTGCTTGGTACCCCCATTTTAAAGCAAACCATGGCAGAAACGGGATAACTGCCCTGGAAATTCGAGTTATCAAAACATTCTATATGAACCGGCAGATCCGGCAGCTTCAGATCTTCCTGCAACTCCGACAATACCACTTCTATTTCCTTATTACTTTTACCTTCCAGCCGCAGCATTTTCCGCTTCCGCAGCTCTTCCATAAAATAATCCACGTTCTTTTGGGAAAGGTCCAGCAGCTTTTTGCGATCTCCTCCTTTGGGAACGGTCAGCTTAATACCCTCTTCCGGATATTCGATAGGAATGGGTGTAATGATCTCTTTTGCCGTGCTGCCAAAAGTGGTCCTCAGGTCGGCAATTGCAAATGTCAGCACTTCCGCAGCTGTTTCTTCCAGCTTTTTTTCAAGTATAATGGTCTGTGTCTGAATGATCGTTCCATTCTCCACCATCAGGTAGTTCACATAAGCCGTGTCGCCTTCCTGGAGAATGGAAAATACATCCACGGTGCCCGTGGTATTATTAATAATGGCAGATCTTGCCTGGTACTGTTGCAGGTGCTCAATTTTTTTCCGCATTATTTCCGCCTTCTCAAATTCCATATTCGCCGCCAGTTCTTTCATGTCCTCCTTAAACTGGTTAATTACCGGGGAAAGATTACCTTTCAGGAGATACCTGGTTTGCTGCAACAGTTCCCGGTACTCCTCTTCCGTCTGTAGTCCTTCGCAGGGTCCCTTGCAATTACCCAAGTGGTATTCCAGGCAGACCTTGAATTTCCTCCTGGCAATATTGGCAGGGGTCAGGTTCAGCTTGCAGGTCCTGAGGGGAATATTTTGCCGTATAAAATCAAGCAGCTCCCTTACTTTGCTAACGGAGGTAAACGGACCGAGGTATTCTGATCCGTCTTTGATCTTCCGCCTCGTCAAAAAGATCCTCGGGAAATGTTCTTTTTTGATAACGATAAAAGGATAACTTTTATCGTCCTTCAGGTTGATATTATACTTGGGCTGGAACTGTTTGATCAGCGCATTTTCGAGCAGGAAGGCATCCTGTTCGGAATCCACGATCGTAAACTCAATATGATGGATACGTTGTACCAGCTCATGTGTCTTGTAATTGGTCAGCGTTTTCGAAAAATAGGAGCCTACCCTTTTCTTAAGGTTCTTTGCTTTACCGACATACAAAAGCTCGTCATCGCCACTATAGTATTTATAAATACCCGGCTCTGTGGGAATGGTCTGCAATACCTGCTGAATGGAAATACTCATGATTCGCTGCAAAATTAAACCAAATGCAGCGATACGGGATTCATTTTTCGCAGGCGGGTGGCGACATCCGCCTGTAGAATCCGCTACCGTTCAGT
>CAKSVK010000130.1 GCA_934502905.1 uncultured Chitinophagaceae bacterium | reverse complement strand
TTTACCGCACAATTTTTATTTTATGCGCTGATGCCAGGCTTAGGCTTTGCGTACCATTCAATTTTCCGGGAGTAATACATAATGATTGCCAGCAGCACGAACAACCCGATACTGCCGAATATCAATGCACTGTCCTGGAGCTGGATTAAAATGAAAATGAAGCCGTACAGCATAGACAGCAATCCTCCAAACAGCATGGCTACCTTCCAGGTGGTGAACAGGCTCTTTGTATAGAGCGTGATCAGGATGATCGTTGCTGCTGCAGCAATGGCATAAGCTGCGTTGAACCGCAGGTATTCTGAAATAGACAGCAGCAGGGTGTAAAAAATGGAAAGCGCCATCCCGACCAGGATGTACTGAACAGGGTGTATAGCTCTTTTTTGTAGTATTTCTACAAAAAAGTACAAGGCAAAAGTGAGGGCAATGAACAGGATCGCATATTTAACAGACCGCATGGTCTTGGCGTAAGAATCAACAGGTTGCAGCAAGCCTACCCAGAATGCCGATTCGTCAATATTGTACCTGCCTTCTTTCCAGCTTTGCGGATAATTACGGTTAAGGTGCTGCACTTTCCAGCTGGCGGTAAAGCCTTCCGGTGTTATCGTTTTTTCCGATGGCAGAAAGTTACCATCGAAGGTAGGGTCAGCCCAGGTAGAGTGGAGGGATACCTGGGTGGTCTTGCCGACCGGTGTAAAGCTCAGCTTCTCGGAGCCTTTCAGCCGCAGCTTCAATTTGAACCGGTTGGATGCGGCGATATCACCTGCCGGTAAGGCAACGCTCAGTCCATTCTTCAAAACATCGTTGTCGGGTAGTCCCGAATTAAATACAAGCGACTGTTCGTTCCACTCCATGGTCACCTGGTCTTCAATACCTTTGAAGTCGCTGATGCCTAAACAAAGCCTGGCTTCGTTCAGCAGCAGGTCTTCTTCCGGTATATTCAGCACCGTACCGGCGATAGATGCAAAATTCCCCTCAATGTTCAGCTCAGACGCATATACGGCTATGTTATATATGCTCCTGTACTTTATTTCAGGAAATATTTCACCATTGATTTTTAATTGTTCCGGAAGGATATAAGCTGTTTTTGTAAGCTTTTCCACTTCTGTAACAGTATTGTCGCTTCCTACTTTTTTTGTTTCGATACGTACCTGGTAGGGTACCACCAGGATAGGACCCGTAATATTCTGTGCGGTTGCCCATTTGCTGCTTACTTCTTTTATGATCTCATCCTGCCTTTCCCCTCTTTCCCGGACAAGGTTGGCAATGAAAGCAGACGGGATAAGCATTACGAGGATGAGGATACCGACAACGATGCCTTTGATGGTAAGCCTGTTGGCCGACCAGAAGTTTTCTGTCCATTGATCTTTTGACGGAAGGTTCATATTTTTTAGTTTAAAAGTACTTTGTAATTCAAAGTTTATGGTTAAAAAAAATTACTCTATGGAACGTATCATTTTTTCCAGTGCATCCAGGTGCGCTTTAAAGGCTTTTTCTCCGGCTTTGGTCAGGGAATAAGTTGTATTGGTTTTTCTGCCTATAAATCCTTTCTCGACTTTTATATATTCATTTTCCTCCAGGGTTTTAAGGTGTGAGGCCAGGTTTCCGTCCGTTACTTCTACTATTTCCTTCAACTGGTTAAAGCTTACGTGGTCATTTACCATCAACGAGCTCATAATACCGAGGCGGATGCGGCTGTCAAAAACTTTATTCAGATTTTCTATCGGATTCTTCATGATAACCTGTTTTACCGGCCCGTTTTGTATCAATTGGCAGCATGATCTTTTCTTTCATATTTCCACCACATGACAGCGCCATATACAATATGCAGCACGCCAAATCCTAATGTCCAGAAAAGAAGGCCCGAGCCAAGGAACCAGCAGTTGATCAGTCCCAGTATTATTTGTCCGTATCCCAGGTATCGTACTTCTCCTAGCGTGTATTTACTTGCATTTACAAGCGCAATACCGTAAAAGATCAAACATCCCGGTGCAATGAGTCCAAAATATTCCAGGGCGATCAAACGCAACAAAAATATGCCACCTGCTATCAAAGGAATTAAAAAATTTACAGCCAGCCTTTTCGAAGTGCTTCCCCATAAGGAGATATTATTCTTTTTACTGTTCCACCAGGTAAATAAAAAAGCAACCGCGATAGCGGATACCAGTGTAAAGACCGCAATCGTGAAGAGGCGGTATCCCATGAACTTTTTTATCGTCACGCTATTGTAATCAAACGATTGAAATCTTACATGCATGGTGTTGCCAATTACCTGGTAGGCAAACCATGCGCCTACCAATCCGCAAATACCGGCAGCAATGCCGCTCAAACCACTTAAGCTGATAAAACGGCTGCTTCGCTCCATCATTTGCTTAATGTCTTTCAGGGTATCGAGTCCTGCCTGTTTTTCTTTCATAAAAGTGCTTTGAAATTCAAAGTAAATATTTAGTTTCTGATTTTACAAATTTTTTTCGGGAAACTTCTTAATACTTACTTAAATATTAGGTAATACTTATTCGTTATCATTCATTTGCACTCTATTTTTGCGTATGACCCGGAATTTATTGTGTAAGGGAATATTATACTTTATATTAATAGCAACAGGGCTTACTGCTAACGCCCAGATAAGAAAAATAACTGGTTATGTACAGGATGCCCACAGTGAGGAACGTATTCCTTTTGCCTCTGTACAGTTTCTGAAAACAACCGTGGGAACGCTGACCGATGTAAACGGTAACTTTAGCCTGGTGGTGGAAAGCTGGCCTTCCGATACCCTGGAAGTAACTTACGTAGGCTATGATCCTTTCCTGTTGCCTATAGATAGCACGATCGAAGAAATGGAAGTGATAATAGACCTGGAGCGGAAAAAAACAGAAGAGGTAATAGTGCGGAGTAAAGTGGGAAAAGGCGTATTGATGTGGCGGCGCATCGTCAAAAATAAACCGTTGAACGACCGGGCACGGTTTGATAACTATTCCTACGAGGTATATAATAAGCTGGAGGCTGACCTGAATGATCCGGCTAATAACAAGCTGATCAAGCTGAAGGTGCTGAAACCTTTCAGGCAGGTGATCGACCAGAATATAGACTCCGTTACGGAAGAAAAACCCATCCTGCCGTTGTATCTTACCGAATCTCTTTCTGATTATTATTATCAGGGCAAGCCAAGGAAGGTAAGAGAGGTTTTTAAGGGGGTGAAAACAATAGGTATTAATAACCAGAGCATCAGCAAAATGCTTGGAGGGATGTACCAGAATATCAATGTTTATAAAAATTTCATCCCGGTTTTCGACAAGGATTTTGTGAGTCCTATCAGCGACAACGGATCTGCGTATTATCATTATCGTGTGCCCGATACGCAATATATAGACGGACGCCGGTTCTTTCACTTTGTATTTTCACCCAAACAAAAAGGCGACAATGCATTTTCCGGCGATGCCTGGATTGCGGATTCCTCGTATGCCGTTATGAAAATGACACTCAGGGTACCGGACGCTGCCAACCTGAACTTCGTGGAAAAGCTGGACATGGTGCAGGAATATACCTTGCTGAATGATTCTGTGTGGTTTTTATCGAAGGATAAATTTGTGGCGGATTTTATTTTCCTGGATAAAAACCGGTTGAATTTTATCGGGCGAAAAACAAGTACTTATAGAAATGTCGTAATAAATGATTCGTCGGTAGAAACAGAGCTGGCGAAAAATAAATTACGGGAAGAAACCATCATGTCCGATTCCGTGAACAAGAAATCAGATGAATACTGGGTGGAAGCACGTCATGAAGAATTGTCCAGGACGGAAAAAGGCATATACCAGATGATCGATACGCTGATGGCGATGCCAAGCTTTAAGCGGTTTACAGACCTGTTGTATTTCCTGGGTACGGGATATAAGAATGTAGGTAATTATGAAATAGGTCCCTGGTACAACTGGTTTACGATCAACGCGTACGAAGGAGCCCGTGTCCGCTTTGACCTGGGTACCAACAGGGGCTTTCATAAGAAGCTGTATTTTACAGGATATCTTGCGTATGGTTTTGGTGATAAAAAGCTGAAAGGCAGGTTGCAGACCTTGTATCTTTTCAACAAATCCCCGCGATCCACTTTGATGGCTTCTTTTTTGAATGATATTGATAACGGGCAGGTATACTACGACGAAGTGGGCAGCGATAACCTGTTTGCTATAGCATTGCGTAAGCCGAATGTTCCGCTTCGTTATATGAAGATCCAGCAGCAACGTGTTGAGTATTTCAAAGAGTGGCTCAATGGCTTTTCTGTGACGCTTACCACGCAGCGCCGGCGTTTTACACCTTTGTCCAATCTGCCGCTGAAAGAGCATTATCCTTCCTTTACCGGCGGAGAGGCGCTGAACAGCTTTGAAGCCGGCATAAAGGTCAGGTTTGCCTACCTGGAAAAATTTGTGGATGGTAACTTTTACAGGATGAGCCTGGGAAGCAGTTACCCGATTGTGGAGGCGCACTATAACCGGGGATTCAAAGGGATTCTTCACAGCAATTACGATTTTCATCGGGTAGGGGGTAGCATTTCCGACTATAAAAAAATATCGCCCTACGGCAGCCTTTACTACAACCTTTTTGCAGGTAAGATATTTGGAAAGCTTCCCTATACTTTGCTGGAGATACCGCCGGGAAATAATATCTGGTACTACAATAAGTATGCTTTTAATATGATGACGAGGTATGAATACCTGGCAGACTGGTATGCAGGCGCAAACGTGGAGCATAATATCGGGAACGGATTATTCCGTTATATCCCGCTGACCCGTAAGCTGAAGTTCAGGCAATTTTGGGGAGCCAAGGTGCTTTGGGGAGGACTGAGTGAGGAAAACAGGCTGTATAACTCAGACAACAACGGGCATTCTTTCAAGACGCTGGACGGAAAGCCGTATATGGAAATAGGGACCGGCGTGGATAACATTTTCAAGATCTTCCGGCTGGATTTTATCTGGAAGGTTTTACCGCGACCGTTGCCGGATAAAACATTTGAACGTTTCGGCATTTTCGGTAGCTTCAGGATCGTTTTTTAACAGGTTCATTTATTAAATACTAGGCATATGGAACTAACGCTTGAGGAAGCGCAACAGAAAGTAGATCTGTGGATCCGTACGGTAGGTGTGCGGTATTTTAGCGAGCTCACCAACCTGGGTATCCTCATGGAAGAAGTAGGGGAGCTGTCCCGGCTGATGGTACGCACCTACGGAGAGCAGTCTTTTAAAGAAAGTGACAAAGGAAAAGAATTGGCAGATGAAATGGCAGACGTGTTATGGGTGTTGATTTGCCTGGCCAACCAAACGGGTGTAAACCTGACCGAAGCCCTTACAAAAAATTTTGAGAAGAAGAATATCCGTGATGCCGACAGGCACCGGGGGAATGAGAAATTAAGATAGAGCGATCACTTCTGTAAAGTTGTTTTCTTCTCAAAGCTGTCTACCAGTAATGGGACTATTAGTAAACTATTTTATGGCAGGTAGTATTCAACACATTCTACCTGCCACGTTCCTTATGCACAAATCGTGATGCAAGGAGGTGGAGAGACTGAAGCTCTTCAAGAAAAATTAAAAAGAAACGTTTTTGGCTCAGACAGATATCAGGGGTTAAGATAAATTTTTTTCTATCAAATCTATTTTGTAGCTTAGTTAAAACCTTTTTTATGAAAAAACACCAATGTCTTTTGTTTCTGAAAAGATTCTTTCAAAATTTCTGCCTCCAAACTTTTCCTAATTATATCTTTTCCTGTATACATTTTAATAGGCTATACTCTACATAGTAGCCGGAAAGCTATTCTTCAAAAATATAATTTGTCCTTTTTGACAATAATTTACTTCTGACACATTTGTATCCGTCCTTAATAGCCCTTTTCAGTTGAGGGATTGCGGTATCCGAAAAGCAATTCAGAGTAGGACGTTTCCTGATACGAAATCAGTTTTTATTTTATGAAAAAGGTCATCTATTTGTCATGTATGTTGATTTTTTTGTTTTCCTGTCGAAAGATAGAGGAAAATGCTTTTTCTTCACCAGACTTAGCGTCCCAAAACGACAAATTTATTTTAGAGGGAATTAAAGGGTTAGATTTTGAAACACTGGACACGGGTACAGGAACTTACAGGGGACGAAAGTATACTTTCTATATATATGGTAATTCAGCAATAATAGAAAATGATTTGCTGATTCCCTTGTCTGAAATCGAATTAGGAGATCAACCTCAACCCTCAAAATCTGTTTCTCCTTCAAACAGTAGTCTGTTTTGGCCAAAGAATGAAGTCTTTTACAGATTCAATAGTGCATTAACTACTACTCAGAGAAATATGATTATTAGTGCAATAACCCACTGGCAGGCAAATACCAATTTGAGGTTTATTCAAAACTCTTCTGCACCTAATGTAGTTGAATTTCAAAATTTCAATACAAATAGCACTTATTCTTCCAGTGTAGGCCGAGCAACGGGTGTTCAGGTAATAAACTTAGCCACATGGGCTACTACAGGAAATGTTATTCATGAAATCGGTCATGCGGTAGGTTTGTTTCACGAACATACAAGGGCTGACAGAAACTCATTTGTTACAGTAAATTTTGGTAATATACAATCAGGAGCGGTCCATAATTTTCAAATTCCTGCAAATCAATTTGCTTCATTGGGTGGACTGGATTTCAATAGTATAATGATGTATCCGTCTTTTACAGGATTCGAAATAAATCCCTCGATCCCTTCTATTACCAGGATAAATGGAACTACTTTTACTGCTCAACGGACTGCACTCTCTCAGACGGACATTTCGGGAACCACACTGGCAATGTATCCTAAACGTGCTGCAGCTATAAACGATATAAGTCAGGGAAGTGGATCTGCCATTGGGGATATTAATGGCAACGGAATACCTGATTTGATATTAATGGCGAATGACAATCCTCCTGGTACTAATCAATTTCGGTACAGGATATTATATGACCTGGATAACTTAGGTAATCCAAGTTCTACATCAGGTCCCATCGGTATTGCTGGTGTTGGTGACAATTCCAATGGTGCCAGTTGCGCATTGGCAGATATAAATAATAATGGAAAACTCGATCTGATTCTGATGGTGGATGATGATTTAAGTGGTCTAAATCAGTTTCGGTATAAAATTGCTTATGATCTAAATACGGCAGGAATAGCAGCATCCGTTTCCTCCACAAAATCTCTTTCCGGGACCGGGCACTTCAATGAAGGCAGTGGAATTGCCGTGACAAATGTTGACTCCAATCCACTACCAGATTTTATATTTGCTTCAAATGATGCGCCGTCTGGCCCTAATTATGTGAGGTATAAGATAGCGTTTAATGTAAATAGTTCTGGAGATTACTCGTCTACAACAAGTGGTTATTATTTTTTTGAAGGGGTGGGCGACCACCAATCCTACTCTAATATAGCAGTAGCCGATATCAACAAAAATGGTAGACCTGATTTGTTGTTTATTGGAGATGATGATCCTCCAGGTCCTAATCAATTAAGATACAAAATCGCTTTCGATCTCAATACAAGCGGTAACTACACTTCCTTAGGTGGAAACGTTAATTTAATTGGTTTAGGTGATTATGCAGAAGGTGTGGCTGCGACATTAGCGGATGTAGATAGAAATGGGACAATAGACCTTGTGTTATCTACTAACGATGCTCCCAGCGGCCCCAACGAGTTTAGATACATTGTGGGTTTTAACCTAAATAATGCTGGCACGACTTCTAATTGGAGATAGTTTTAAGTAAGTAAGAGTTACCTGGCTTTTATGGTAACTCTTACTTATTCAACTTATCGGAATATTTGATAGAAACGATCTAGTATCCCTCTTTTTTTTTTAAGTATAGGTCTGTATGATCATCGAGAGAAAGTAGCTGCTCTATGGCCGAATTTGGAAGAATCTCACCTGCCATTCCATCTTTTAACCGCTGAACATGGAAGTGTTTAAAAAGATATTTGGTGAAGCGTTCGGGGGACTGATAGAGATAGGGACTGTATTCCATAACAATTTGGATATTAGGATTTTTCCGAAGCGTTTTCTCCATTCCTTCAAAAATTAAAGGCTCGGCACCTTCCACATCCATTTTTATTATATCTACTTTAGAAATATTTAACTCCTGCAGGAGTTCATCAAGCGTTTTAACTTTCACGCTAACACTTGTGGTTGGTATTGACTGCATGACTTCCTGGTCTACTATAGTTGCACTTCCAAATAATTCATCCGGGATTGTTAATTGCAGTTCTCCTGCTTTGTCGGCCAATGCCACTTCTGCAACTGTAAAGCCCGGTGAGTTAAGGGATGCACTCATTCTAAGCAGTTTTGCAACGCCAGGGTTAGGTTCAATTGCAACAGTTTTACCGCTATTCCCCGCCAATGCGGATAACAATACAGAATAATAACCGAAGTTGGCTCCGATGTCTATACAAGTATCGCCCGGCTTAATAATCTGCGCAAAGAATTGTGTCAGCCAGGTTTCCCAATATCCATCCAGTATCAAATGTGGTGTGATTCCACGATCTCTCAGGTCCACATATAATTTATATTTGGTAAGAATACGGCAGAGGGAAATGTTGTTTTGTATATGAACGTGATTGGCATAAAACCTACATGGTGTTTCAAATTCGAATCCGGTGAGTGCAGCAATGTCCTGGATATTCAGGAAAGGGTTCATAAAAAATAATTAACTGGCGATAAATGGTTGGATGATCAAAGTAAGCAGTTTTGAATAAATTTGAAAATTTAATTTCTTTTTTGCCGCAAATACAGATCCGTATGACCAGGAATTTCAAGAAGTCTCATTATATCCTTTTTGTCTAACTGGTGAAAATTACTGTCGAAGCCAACCTCATATACCAGAAAGTTAGAGAAGAGATATTCAGTATAACTTTTGGCGTCACTATACATACAGGGGCTGTATTCCACGATCATTTGTAATTGAGGGTTTTTCTCCAGGATTTTATTCATGCCTTCCAGGATCAACGGTTCCACTCCCTCTACATCTATTTTTATAAAATCGATTTTTGATAGCTTATACTGCTCTGCTAAATGGTCAAGTGTGACAGCAGGTACTTTAATTTGATAGGTATCCGGAGTTGGCTCTCTGTTAATTATTGTTGAACCCCCATAAAGCTTTTCTGTTATGGTAAGCGTCACTTCTCCATTGAAGTTTGAAACGGCTTTTTGAACGACATTAAATCTACTTCCGTTTAACATACAGGTTGCAGAAAGATAACTGGCTATTTCAGGGTTAGCTTCAATGGCAATTGTTTTTCCCTGATCGCCGCTTAATTCAGACATTAAAATAGAGTAGTATCCATAATTTGCTCCGAGATCGATGCATGTAAAACCAGGCTGGATAATTTTTGTGAAAGCAAGTGTAACCCATGATTCCCAAAAGCCGTCCATGATTAAATGTGGCGCCAGACTGATATCACGGGCATCGACGTATATTTTTCTCCCTCCAAGTGCTTTACAAAGTACAGTATTATTGCCAAGATATATATGGTCTGTCCGTGATTGGCACTCAAATTCAAAATGCGCTCTGTCAAGTTTGCCGAATTCCAAGATGTTGTATAGCATTTTTGAAAATTAATTATTGTTTTATTATTAAGTTAAGCTGAACCAATCACCGTTGATTTCAACCCGGGCTGGTAAGGTTTTAGTCTTGTTGTTAAAAGTAGCCTCTTTTCTTCTTTTGTATTATTATGCCTATGGATGTAACTATATACTTGTCGATTTGTAGCTTCAGGTGCGGTTCGTGAGCATATGGCAGTACATCTACATCAAAATCTTCAGGTAATCCTCCAATTGAATAATCAAGTTCTTCTACCAAATGTCCTTCTTTTTTAAGTTGGGAAGTTATCTTTTCAATATCTCTATATCGGAAAATTATGGTATTTCCTTTACTAAGGGTCGTTTCATTGGATGTTAGGTTGAACTCGGTTGTATGTACAGCCCAGCCGCCTGGTTTTAATGTTGCTAATTGATTTTCCAAGAAGTCAAATCCTTTATTAATGGATCCCAGGTGTTCGAAAGAGCAACTTGACCAGTTAAAGTCAAAATCTTTTAGATCCGAAGGAATTGAATTCATGTCTACCGGACGATAAGAAACGTGCTTGCGGAATGTTTCGTCGTCAACCAGTTTTCTGATATTTAGTGATTCCAATCCAAAACATAGCTGATTGCCGGATGTCCATCCCATTTTTGCCCCCCTTTCAGGGAGGATATCTGTTGCTAATATTGAACATCCATATTTGGCGAAGATAGTGGGGAGAGGTTCCGTTCCTACCGCAAACACCAATCCCCTTTTTCCTTTTTTGATACATCTTCTTTCCCATAGCGCCTGCATGATATACGCAAACTCCCATTGTTTTCTATGAAAACGGGGAGGTTCATTCATTTCTTGGGTCCAACGTCTATACCATT
>CAKSVK010000129.1 GCA_934502905.1 uncultured Chitinophagaceae bacterium | reverse complement strand
TCTTGATTTTACAAAGAGTACGCATTTTGTTGCCGGCTGGGAAAATACGATGAACAACAGCTGGAAATATAAAGTGGAAGCCTATACGCAGTTGCTGGAAAAAGTTCCGGTGGAAAAAAGGCTGACTGACTGGTCTATGCTGAATGTAGGTGCGGGATATGGCGCCGGACTGGAGGACAGCCTGGTAAGCAAAGGGAAAGGATATAATTATGGCGCTGAGCTGACGGTGGAGAAACCTTTTTCAAATGGATACTATTTCCTGGGGACCGTATCCCTGTTTGATTCGAAATATAAGGGAAGCAACGGGATAAAACATAATACGGCGTTTAACGGTAATTATGTGGTGAACCTGTTATCCGGTAAAGAATGGCAAATACGGGATATGCACACAATAGCAGTGGATATAAAAATTACAACGGCAGGGGGTAAACGATACACGGCAATAGATAAAGATGCTTCAGTAGCAGCCGGCAGGGCGATCTATTATGAGAACAGGTCGTTTGAGGAGCGTACGAAAATGTATATGAGAATGGACCTGAAGCTTACCTACCGGATGAACAATAAAGGATTCATGCAGGAGTTTTTTGTTGATTTTCAAAATATCACGAATCGAAAAAATATATTCAACCAATGGTATGACAGCCGTGCAGGCATCATCCGTACCCAATATCAGCTGGGCTTTTGGCCGAATTTTAATTACCGGATCCAGTTTTAGGTGATGACGTTTATGTGGAAAAGGGTTCCGGACCTTGGCGGCAGTCTGCCTGTATGGCAACCTGGTCAAAAAAGGTTCGGAACCCTATATAGCTAAGAATCTCCCTTGCAGGTTAACAATTAGTGTCCTCAATCATTGAGCCGTGACATGTAGTGTCAACGATGATCAGTTGGTTGATCTTTTTATTGTGCATATTGCATCAGGGTTCTGTAGCTGAAGCCACAGTAGTGCCAAAGCTTAATCAATCCCACATTTTGCGGAACGGGGAGCCTGGCGTTAAAAGGAAGACCACCTGCCCTGTCCGGGCAATGTTCAGCCGGGCGGGTGTTTACGGAAACAAAATAATATTTTGCCGCGCTGCGGCTCGGGATAATAACCCTTCCATGTTTACTAAAATATTCACGGTGCGATGCACCTTTTTGCAGATCGTTGATTACAGTAGATTATATTATATTTCATTGGCCGGGAGGGACGACCAGGGCGATCCGTTGAGCTATGAAAATTTATATATTCCAGATTGCTTCCATCGCCGTGGATCGCAATGGTGACTTTTTGGGTCAGCCCCAAGCGTAGAGCTTACTCAAATCTCAGCCTTGCACCTCCATGCTGGTAATTTAATGTAACAGCATAACAGGCGGCCAGCAACAGGATCAGCAGCGCTATGCCCCACCATTTCAACAGATGAGCTGTCCAGGGCCGGACAGGCACATTGTCGTCTGTTATACCGCTAAAGGTTTTACTCTTAAACAGCATGATTGCAATCACTACCAGGTTCACCCAATACAAATGCTGCGAATCAAATTTATGGTGCAGCCAGGTAGCGCTGAGGATATTGCTGAGCACGATATACCAGGTGAGGTAAATAAGTATCAGCCAGTTCACCTGCGTCCTGGACGGTTGTTGCCTGGCGGGTCTAAAGTAGATTGTTAATATAACGGATAATATTAAAGACAGCACGCAGGTAATGCTTCGCCAGGCGAAAGCAAAGCTTTCGGGACGCTCCATGTTCAGGGCAATACCCTGCTTTACCAGCTTTTCAAACTGCACCGCTTCCAGCAGGTTGAGCACAGGAAGTAATACCACCAGGAAAACCCAGCCGATGATATTGGAAGTACGATGGGGGGTAACCGTTTTTGGCCAATAGCTGCGCGAATACAACGCATAAGAGAGCCCCAGCCCGGAAAAAAAACCGGTAGAGTATTCCATTACATTCCACCAGTTGAATGTAATACCAGATGCATGTCCCAGCCTTTGGAGAAATACACCTAAGCCAAAGCCAAAACCTCCACCCAATGCGCTATACCATGCTGTACGCAACGCCCGGTGATAACCATGGCGATACATATACCATCCTAATGCCAGTGAGGCTCCCAGGCAGCCCGCCCATAATTCTGAACGGGGAGGTGTCATCAGCCATTCCAGTTGATGAATAAGCACACCCCAGCACAAGTATCCGCCTGCTATCATTTGTGTGAACAGCGATGCCCAGTCTACCTTACGCACCGGTGTGGATTCCAATGCCAGCCCCAGTACACCACCACCCATATATCCATACAGCCCACCGGCAATGGTCAGCATCAGCATGCCATATCCGGTGTTCAGCAGGTCTGGTGCATGACTGTACCCTACAAGCATTCCGTAACTGATCATACCTCCCGCCCCCCACGCGATGGCGGCGAGCGCTGTAATAGCAGGTAATCGTTTGTACCAGTCTTCCCTCCCGGAAAAAACAATGGCGGCGAGTATACCGATGGCAGCCGCCCATGTGGCACCATATTCGTGGCCGAATTGCCCTCTGGCGGCCCAGGCAGTACCGAATACCAGGGCCACGGGCAGCATACGGCTCAGGAAGATCGATTGTTTCATGGAAAGAGATGGTTGAAATATTTTTGATTAATGAAGAATGGGGTTGCAGATATTTCCCACAACCCCATTTTGCTCTATCATAACTCAGAATTAAAAAGGTTATTTCCGGTCCTTTGCTTCCTTCAGCAAGGCGGCTTTGGTCCCGATCCAGTAAGCTATCTTTTTCCTGTTCCAGGTATAGGTAACTGCAATGGTGTCGCCGTAGTGGATCACCGCCGGGTAAGAAAATTCGGGACGCCTCTGTCCTTCTGCAGGCGGCTGGTCGCTATAGGCGATATTGAGTTCCTTCGGCCAGGTGGTGCCGTTATCAAACGATATTGCCAGTGAAAGCGGGTTACGGGAGCCCCAGTTGGTCGTGTCGGGATTGTATGCCAGCACCAGGGTGCCGTCATCCAGCCGGGTGAGATCTATACCGCTGTTAGGATTCGGCAGACCTGTTTGGTAAGGCTCGGACCATGTAAGCGCACCATCTTCTGAATCAGCGCGGTAGATGGCTCCGGCAGTGCTTCGTAGCAGCATGTGTACTTTTCCGGGTGCAGACTCCCAAAGGGTAGGCTGTATCAATCCTTTACCCTTGCCGGAAAATACGTTTTTGTCCAGCTTCAGATAGGGGGTTGCTTTCCAGGTAGCACCGTTGTCGGTGCTGATGTCGGCAAAAGCTTCCCAGGGACCATCTTCGTGTGAGGCGCCGGCTACCCATTTGCCATCTGCCAGTATAATGGGTTTGTTGCGTACGGGACCACGGCCACCCTTATCGCCGGTCACCAGCTCTTTGGCTTCCGTCCAGGTATTGCCGTTATCTTCCGATACGATATACCATGTTTCCCAGGTTGGAATTTTCTTTCCCACCTTGAAGAACAAAGTGACCTTTCCGTCGGGCGCCTGTGCCAATACAGGATTCCAGTGCGCATCTTCCCGTATTTTAGATACTTCCGTGGGGGCGCCCCAACTGCCCGGTTTTCCTTTTACCAGGTAAATGCCTACGTCATCCGTTCCTTCCTTTTTCCCGCCGAACCAGGCTGCCAGCAGCTCTCCGTTGTTTAAATGCAGAATAGTGGAGGCATGTACTTCCGGAACGGGAATGCCGTCTTCTGTAAAGTAACCTGTCTCAATAGCCGGGGCAGCGGGATCTGTTTCTGCCGGCTTTTCTTTTTTTGAGGTTCCATCTCCACAAGATGCTAATAGAATGCAGGTTGTAAGAGATGCTGTAATAATAGTTTTGCTCAACATGATATGCTCCTTGTTTTCAGGTAAAAAATGGTTTCGCGGTCATACACTATGATATTACATCTTCATAAAGCACTCCTTTGACCTTCAATCTTTCGAACCAGGTTTTAGTGGTATCCAGTATGCTGTGTAATGCAACTTTTTGCTGGGGTGTTACTTCCAGCGCATGTGCCCTGCTGATAGTATGAATAGGAAGTCCGCGCAACTGGAGGAAAAATTTAGCGCTCATGGGGTAGGCTACATGTATCTGCGAATCTACCTTTGTAAGCTCCTGCTGTATCCATGCCACATCATCCTGCTTTTCAGGATTGTTTACGTTTTCGCATAACCATACCAGTATTTCGGGGTAAAAATTGCCTGAAATAGCCGACATGCCCTGTGCGCCGGCTTTCATGGAAGAAAGACCATGAGGGGTATGGGCATCGTAAAACTCCATCGGCAGCCCTTGTATAGCATCCAGCTTAGCCTTTACCTGTGCTTCGTTGCAGCAGGTGTCTTTATGATAAGACATGCGCCCGGTAGATGCCAGCGTTTTTAACAATGCTGGGGTCAGTACCCTTTTGTAAGGAACGGGGCACTCATAGAGGCCGAGCGGGATATTACCTGTTAATGAAAGCATTTTTTCCATGTTCTTCAATAGCAGGTCGTCTGGTTCGTTTACGGCAACATAATGGCTCGTGATCAGGATGACGGAGCTTATACCGGTATCGTATATACGTTTTGCAAAGTCGGCTTTCTCTTCAATGTTCTCCCCAAAAGAGCCGGTTGCTACTACCGGCACTCTCCCGTTCACGTGTTTCACTACTGCACGGGTAAGGGCTATTCTTTCTTCATCACTGATGCTGAACATTTCACTGGAGAGGCAATTGGCGAAGAGTCCTTTTACACCCGCCGCCAGGTAAAAGTCTATCAGCTTTTTCAACATATCATAGTCGATCTGCGCCTGGGAGGTAAAGGGTGTAATCATCACCGGTACAAACTTCTTGGACATAATGTATAGTTTAAGATCAGATTAGAAACTTTTTTTAATTTATTTTTTTCTCAGCCTGGTAGCCAGCAATCCTACCAGGAATATGGTCAGTGTTCCCACCACGATGGTCATATTAACGTGCAGCGGGTTCTTCAGGTGCTGCATGCTTTCCGGAAAATGCTTTGAAAGCGACATCCACAGAATAACCAGGATCCCGATGATGGTAGCGATCACTGCCTCCGCGTTCCTGGCTTTTTTTGCCACCATTCCCAAAAGGAACAGCCCGAGCATGCCCCCTGCAAATATTCCTGAAAGCTCCCACCAGATATCCAGTATACTTTTGGTACCAATAAGGGCAATACCGAAAATGATGGATAAAACGCCTGTAAGGGCCGTAACGGAATATAATATGGTCATTTCTTTTTTGGGGGAAGGGTTCGGGTTAAAATACCGCTGGTAGATGTCTTTGAGAAAAACGGTAGCAGAGCTGTTCATGCCGCTGCTGATGGTGCTCATAGCAGCAGAGAGTATAGCCGCAATGATCAGTCCTACCAATCCCTTGGGTACTTTCATCACCATAAAATAGGGGAGTATCTTGTCCCCGTAGTCTTCCGGCTTTAAAGTATGTATATCCACATTCTTTTCTGCTGCCACCTGTTGTTTCAGGCTCAGCAGCAGGTCAGGGTTCTCTGCGAAATATGCATACAGGGAAGTGCCGATAATAAAGAATAATAATGAAACCGGTAAGTACCAGTACACACAGAGCCAGACACTCCGGGCGGCTTCTTTCCCACTGCGGGCGGTATGGTATCGCTGCACATAATTCTGGTCCATACCAAAATTATTGAGGTTGATAAAAAAGCCATACAGGAAGATGACCCAGAAAGTGGGACTGCTGAAGTCTGTAATGTCGTAACTGCCCAGCGAAAACTTGTTCTCGGCCACGCCTATCCGGTATACTTCCCCGATGCCGCCTTTCATTTCGCTGAAAATGATATACAGTACAATAAAGGCGCCCAGGGTCTTAATGATGCCCTGTATTACTTCCGTCCAGATCACCGCTTCCATTCCTCCCATGACCGTATAAACAATGATACAGGCGCCTGTGACGATCATGATCGTTTTCATATCCACACCGGTAAGCGCCTGCAGGGTCAGCGCGATACCGAAAAATATGGAACCCATCCTGGCGAGTTGTGTAAGGATGAAACAAACCATTGCATAGGTGCGTGCCCAGGGACCAAATCTTTTTTCCAGGTGCGTGTATGCGCTTACCTCACCGTGTGTACGGTAGAACGGTACAAAGTATTTTACCGCCACCCAGGCCGCAAAAGGCATGGAGAGGCTGAATACAAAAGAGTTCCAGTTGCTGCCAAAGGCTTTTCCGGGTACGCCCAGGAAGGTATTGCTGCTCAGGAAAGTGGCATATAGTGATAAGCCCAGCGCCCAGCCGGGAATATTGCCGGAGGCGGTAGTGAACTGGGTGGCATTTTTATTTTTCCGTGAAAAATATACCCCTACCAATACCATGCTTAGCAGATAAACAAGAATAACAACCAGGTCAATTAACGGCAAATGCTGCATTATGAGTTCTTATGTATCAACAGTAACTGAAATCAAAGGTTACGCAAAACCTAAATCCCTACAATGTTAATAGTTATAAAAAGAATAGCATAAATTATTATTCTGAATATAATAAATGCTATTTTAGTTTACCTGAACCAATAGAATATTAAGGAGTATAAATATGTCAGAAGATACTCAATTACCGGAAACTACTGCTCAATTTCACTGGAAATTGCCGGACAGGCTCCGTAGCAGGCTGGACAGCCATCCTATTGGCCGGAACCTTTATATCACGGAAATAGCATTTTTTCCTGAGCAGAACAATTTATCTCATGACATACCTGCTCATAATCCGGATTATATCCTGCTGTATTGTGTGGGGGGGAATGGCTGGTACAAAATACATAATAAGAGGAGCGATCTGAAACCCAATCATTTTGCCATTTTGCCTAAAAAAACAGTTGTGCAGATGGGAGCGTCGTCGCAGTGGAGTATCTACTATGTGCGGTTCAACGGGGAGATCGGAGAATCTATGTATCAATACCTGGTAAGGGAAAAGGGCAGGCATGAGTTTACCACCCCGCCGCTGGTAGGGCGCATCGCCCAGTTCCGTGATATTATGCATCACCTGCAGCTGATGGATAATATGGAAAACCTGATCTATGCCAACTTCCGTTTTTATAGTTTTTTGGGAACATTCCGGCTCACCGTGTTCAACTATATGAAGAAGGGAATGGATAATATTATTGAAAGATGTGTATTGATCATGAAGGAACACCTGCACGAAAATCTTACGCTGGATGAGCTGGCAAAAAAGGCGCATGTATCAGCTTCCTACCTTTCTGCGCTCTTCAAGCAGAAGACGCATTATTCGCCAATGCAGTTATATACTTCCCTGAAGATACAGAAAGCAAGTCAATTGCTGAAGGCTACTAAAACGCCCATCAAACAAATAGCGGAAGAGCTGGGTTACCTGGATCAGTATAGCTTTTCCCGTTCGTTCAAGCAGATCATGGGTACCTCACCCAAGCAATTCAGGGAGTCATAGGAAGCCATCGGCGCGGGTAGCAATACACCGGCAGCAGCCTGTGATCTTTTATTTTTCATTTTACTTAACTTTAAAGTATGGAGCAGTATGGAAAAATCCTCCTGATCGCAATGCCGGCCTTCCTGGTGTTGGTACTGTTTGAAAAATGGTATGGCTGGCGAAAGGGGTTTGATACGGTACGGACGATGGACATGATCAGCAGCCTGACCAGCGGTGTGACCAATGTAACCAAGGACGTGCTGGGACTGAGTGTTGCCATACTCAGCTATGAATGGATGGTGGCGCATTGGGCACTTATCCATATCGGCACTACCTGGGTGACTTACGCAGTAGTATTCATTGTGCTCGATTTTGCAGGTTACACCACCCATGCCCTGCAACACAAAGTGAATTTTTTCTGGAACGCACATATCGTACATCATAGCAGCGAGGAATTTAATTTGGCCTGCGCCCTGCGGCAAAGTATCTCCGTGTTTATACGGTTATTTGCTATCCTGTTGCTACCGGCGGCTCTTTTGGGTATAGAGCCGAAAGTAATCGCTATTGTAGCACCGTTACATTTATTTGCACAGTTCTGGTACCACACCCGGCATATCGGTAAAATGGGCTTCCTGGAAAAAATTATTGTCACACCTTCTCATCACCGTGTACACCATGCGATCAACCCCGAATACATGGATAAAAATTTCGGGCAGATATTTATTTTCTGGGATAAGCTATTCGGCACTTTCCAGGAGGAGTTGAAGGAGGCGTCACCTGTATACGGTGTCACCCGTCCCGTCCGGACCTGGAATCCCGTTAAAATAAATTTTCAGCATATGATGCTGTTGATAAAAGACGCCTGGCACACCGAGCGCTGGTCTGACAAGGTCAGGGTATTTTATAAGCCAACGGGTTGGCGGCCGGCAGATGTAACCAGCCGGTACCCGGTATATAAAATAGAGGATGTATATCATTTTGAGAAATACGATACGCCCGCATCAGCTTTAAAGAAGACGTGGTGCTGGGTGCAAATGCTGCTACTTTTATTGCTGATTAGTTATTTCTTCGGAAACATCGCCCGCATCGGTGCACCGGCAATGTTTATATATGGCGTTTTTATTTTCCTGTATGTTTATTCACTTACCGACCTGATGGATGGCAACCCGCGCGCCTGGATATTTGAAGGACTGAAGTTACTGTTTGGCTGCGGCATTATCTTTTATTACGGTGACTGGTTTGGTATCGGAAACAGCATGACATATGCCAGCCAATTCCTGATCGGTTATTTTATTATTTCCTTCCTGGCTTCCTTGTATTTTTCCCTCAGGTCTGAATAAGCTGTGAGAAAATGATAAGATCATTTATCCACCCAACCAGGTGCACGTGAGGACACGTGCAGAGGCGTACGGCTGTCCCGCTGCGTGTCTTCACGCAGCTTCCGCTTTGCCTCTTTCGTATGGCAGAGCTATAGCAGCGATGCGGTCATGTTCGATAGTGATTGCCTGTGGCCTGTCGGGAACCAATTATGGCAGGGTCAGTACGTGGAGATACGTACAGGGGCGTAAGGCTTGCTCCGTTGCGTGTCCTCACGCAGCTTCCTGTTTGTATCTTTAGCGGTTGAAAATTATAATTTTGCATAAAATGCATGGTATTATATTGAAACTATATGTGGTTCGTTTTATAATTCATAACGCAGATCTTTCAGAAACGCATATTCCTTAATATCCATTTCATAAAACCTGGCAGATGAGAACCTGTAATCGCAATAATCATCTACCAGACTCCAATGCTCCGCTACAGGATTACGATGTAAATAATCCAACTTTTGATATGCTACATTTGGGGAATAAAGATGTATTGCCATAGGATGAGTTTGCCAAAATTCGTATTTCTTATTATAACTATCTACACTGTAAAAATCAAGGGTCGACGGATGATCATATAAGAGTTTTCTTTTGAACTCATGTGCTGTGTATTTAAGAAACGAACCCTGAGGTGTTTCTTTTCCATTCATCTCATTTATTCGCCAGATAAAATGAACATGGTTAGGCATAATTACAAAGGCAAACACATCTATCTTGCCGGTTAAGCTAAGAAATTCAAGAGAGTTCAGTATTACTTTTTTATATGAATCTGCTGATAAGAGCCTGCTCCATTTGTTGATTGTCGCTGTCCAGAAATAAATGTTTCCGAACTCCATATGATATATACTATGGTGTTTCTTATTCATAGGTAGTGTTTTAAATAAGTTACATTTTTTTTATCACATTAGCCTTGTTCCGAGTCAATTGTATCAGATTTGTACGTGGGGGCACGTACAGGGGCGTAAGCTTTGCCCTGCTGCGTATCCTCACGCAGCTTTTTCTTTACATCGTTGGTATGGCAGAGCCATAGTAGCGATGCGGTTATGTCCGGTAGTGATTGCCTGGCTTGTCGGGAAGCAGGTATACCGGATCTGTACGTGGGGACACGTACAGGGGCGTGCGGCTGCGCCGCTGCGTGTCCTCACGCAGCTTTTTCGTTACATCGCTGGTATGGCAGAACTATAGCAGCAGTGCGGTTATGTTCGATAGTGATTGCCTGGCTTGTCGGGAACCAGGGTGTACCGGGTCTGTACGTAGGGACACGTACTGAGGCGTAAGGCTTGCCCCGTTGCGTGTCCTCACGCAACTTCTTCTTTATCTCTTTAGCGTGGTAGAACTATGGCGACGATGCGGTTATACAACTTCTGTTTTGTTATTTTTTCAATTCCTCCCCGGTAAATCCAAAAGGAATGAGGTCGCTTGCTTTTTCCAGGAGTAATATATCGCCGGTAGCACCGGCCAATACCAGCTTTATAGGAAATCCCTGTTTTATTTCCTGCTCCAGCAGGCTCTGACGGCAAATGCCGCAGGGGAATACAGGCTTATCAGCACTGCCCGAAGAAGGGCGGTAGCTGATAGCGATCTTCTTAACGGTGTCTCCCGGGTAAACAGCGCTGATAGCCGATAGGAGCACTCTTTCGGCACAGATGCCAACGGGGTAGGAGGCGTTCTCCTGGTTGGTGGCGGTTACCAGCTGATCATTGGATAATATGCCGGCCGCCCCTACGTGGAAACCGGAATAAGGAGCATAGGCAAGTGCGGTGACCCCC
>CAKSVK010000128.1 GCA_934502905.1 uncultured Chitinophagaceae bacterium | reverse complement strand
TCGCTATGCTGCATGCTTTTGCAGATGCCGGCAAGACAGAGATACTGGCAACTATTGCCAGCACCCGTTACGTAAATGTTGTTCCTGTATTGAGTGTATTGAATACCTATTTCAAACGCCCGGAAATACCCATAGGGTTTCCGTCCGGCTGGGCGCAGGACCTCCGGGACTGGCAGCACTGGAGCGATACGCTGGTGGCAAAATACCCGCATAGCCTGAAAAATAACAGCGATGCAGAGGATGCGGTAAAGCTCTACAGGAAAATACTGGCGGCGCAGCCCGATGACCATACCGTGATCATTACCGTAGGATTTCTTACCAATCTTGAGCAACTGCTGCGGTCTGAAGGAGATGACAGTTCACCGCTGACGGGTGTGGAGCTGGTCCGCAAAAAAGTAAAGCGCCTGGTGAGCATGGCCGGGAAATTCCCTTCCGGTAAAGAATTTAACGTAGACAGGCATATCGAAGCTTCAGACTATGTATTCCGGCACTGGCCGACTCAGGTATACCTGAGCGGTTTTGAGATCGGTCAAAAGATCAAAACAGGCTTACCACTCGTCCGGAACCGGAAGATACAGAACAGTCCCGTAAAGGATGTGTTCCGGATCTCTATTCCAATGGCGGCAGAAGACAGCCTGGGCCGTATGAGCTGGGACCAGACAGCGGTAATGGCAGGCGTGCTCGGCCACGAAAGCTTTTATACCCTGCAGCAGGGCCGGATAATCATTGATACAACAGACGGAAGCAATACCTGGGAAGATGATCCCCGAGGGCAGCATTTTTATTTTGTAGAAAAGATGAAGCCGGCAAGGGTAGAAAAGAAGATCAATACATGGATGATGCATCAACCGAAATAAAACGGGTTATATGGGAACAGGTGAACAGGATAGTGTAAGCAGCGTGCAGCATCTCTCAGGGCGGGGCAGGCAGGACCATACCTTCGATGCAATCGTGATCGGATCGGGAATGAGCGGCGGCTGGGCAGCAAAAGAATTGTGCGAAAAAGGACTGAAGACACTGGTGCTGGAACGGGGCCGGAACGTGGAGCATATAAAGGACTACCCTACCGCTATGAAGAGCCCCTGGGAATTACCACACCGCAATACGCTTACCTTGCAGGAGCAGACAGACAATCCCATTGCAGCATCCTGCTACGCATATTCCCCTGCAACAGAACATTTTTTTGTAAAAGACAAGGAGCATCCTTACATACAGGAAAAGCCTTTTCACTGGATCAGGGGTTACCAGGCCGGCGGAAAGTCTTTGACCTGGGGAAGATGGACCCAACGCTGGAGTGACCTGGATTTTGAAGCGAATGCAAAGGACGGGACCGGCATCGACTGGCCGATCCGGTACAGGGATATTGCGCCCTGGTACGATTACGTAGAAACATTTGTAGGCATCAGCGGTAACAGGGATGGTATCCCCCATTTACCGGATGGTGTTTTTCAGCCGCCGATGGAACTGAATTGCATTGAGCAGCACTTTAAGGAAACGGTAGAAAAGGAATTTGAAGGGAGGCGGGTGATCACCTCCCGTATGGCCAACCTCACCAGGGGATTAAAGGACCGTGGCCCCTGCCAGTATCGCGACCTCTGTTCCAGGGGATGTCCCTATGCAGGTTATTTCAGCAGTGTGTCTGCTACGCTGCCGGCAGCCGCCGCTACCGGCAACATGCATTTCAAAACCCACGCGGTTGTGAATTCCATCATTTACGACGAAAAAGAAAACAAAGCTACAGGCGTGCGCGTAACAGATGCCATGACCGGACAACTGACGGAGTACTATGCCCGGCTTATTTTTGTAAACGCCGGCACTATCAATACCACACTCCTGCTGCTGAATTCTGTTTCTAACAGGTTCCCGGCGGGACTCGGGAATACCAACGATGTGCTGGGACATTACCTGATGGACCATAATTACCGGGCACAGTTTGAGGGTTCGCATACCGGTTTCCAGGACAGGTATTATTACGGACGGAAGCCAGCGGGTATCTATATACCCCGGTTCAGGAACGTAGGAAAAGATCAGCAAAAGGAATTCATCCGAGGATATGCCTTCGCAGCCGGTGGCTCCAGGAGAAGGGGAAATGTACAGGATGACGTCATAGGAGCAGCGTTAAAAGCGAAAATGACCGAAGCCGGCGAGTGGGACCTGTGGATGACAGGAATGGGGGAATGCCTTCCCTATTATGATAATAAGATCACCCTTCACCCCGATAAAAAAGACCAGTGGGGAATGCCACTGGTCATAATAGATTGTTCTTACAGGGAAAACGAAATGAAGATGCTGAAGGATATCCTGGCCACCGGTGTGGAAATGCTGGAGAGAGCAGGTTTCAGCCATGTAGAGGGTTACGATACAGAAAAGCCGCCCGGGCTGGGTATTCATGAAATGGGTACCGCCCGGATGGGGAAAGATAAAAAGACCTCTTTCCTTAACGCCCATAACCAGGTATGGGATGTGCCGAATGTATTTGTCACAGATGGTGCCTGCATGACTTCCAGTGCCTGCCAGAACCCCTCGCTTACGTATATGGCCCTGACCGCCCGGGCAACCGATTTTGCCATGACAGAATTAAAAAAAGGCAACCTGTAAGGGGAAACTGTCTTCGTTTCATGAACTGTGCATAGATCCTTCGCAGGCGCAGGATAGCAGGTAATATCATGAACAGGTATCAGAATTAGCTTTTTCCGGTTGGTGAGGCACTATGGCTGTCAATCTAAGCCCTTCGGGTTCACACATGAAGGGGCTGTGACTAAAAAGCTCGTTGAACGTCTTTACGGGGGAGGAACCCCGCTACAGGTGGGAAATAAATCTTGTTGTATAATAAAGGTTAAAATATTTGAGCTTGCTTCACTTCGTTCGCAGCGACGGTCTTTTGGGTCAGCCACAAAGATCAAAGTTTTTATTGAACCCCTGCAGGGTTCAATGCAAATCTTGGACAACCTCACCACCGGTTGCATCCCCAACAGAGTTGGGGACTATTCAGGTTAAACCCCTCCCGGAGTATTTTACAGATCGTGCTCCCTAAGTTAACGCCTAAGGAGCACTAACCGTGGCGTGTGCCATGGTGATGACATTTTGATAAAATCGATAACGTCATCATTATAAAAGTACAAAAGATCATATAGGAATACATCGTGCCGATTTACCATTACACGTTGATTTTTCCTTCCAACTGCGGGAAATCATCGAAGCTGTTCCAGGAAACTTATCTTCGCAGCCGGTATGCAGGAAACAAACAGGAGGAATTTTAACGCCGTACTGATGGCCCTGGTAGCGGTGGTGTTGTGGTCGCTCAATTTTATCATTGCGCGTGGTATCGTGGGAAAAATCCCGCCGGTAAGTCTAGCCTTTTTCCGTTGGGCTTCAGCTGCTGTTTTCCTGTTTCCGTTTGCTATCCGGAAAACAAAAGAAGAGTGGCATGCCATTAAAAAGTCCTTCCCGTATTTTTTCTGGGTGTCCTTATCCGGCATTACCCTTTTTAATACTTTCGTTTATTTTGGAGGGCATCACACAACCGCCACCAACCTGGCTATTATCGGCACCACCTCCTCTCCCATCTTTTCATTAGTACTCGCCAGGATATTTTTAAAAGAAAAGATCGACTTTTACAAGTTCACAGGTATGGCACTATGCATTGCCGGCATTTTGATATTGTTATCCGGCGGAGATTGGGACAACCTCATTAAGTTCCGGTTTACAAAGGGGGATAAATGGGTATTGGCAGGCGCTTTTTGCTTTGCCGTATACAATATACTGGTACGAAAAAAGCCGGGTAATATATCATCCGGCAGCTTTTTGTTTGTGGCTATCACATTCGGTGCGTTGATGCTGTTGCCTTTCTACCTGATGGAACGGACAGCCACACCTGCGATTGCCTGGAATGGAGAGCTCGTTTTGATCATCCTTTTTCTGGGAGCCGGTGCTTCCGTGCTGGCGTATACCTGCTGGAACGTTGCCCTGAACGTGTTGGGCGCCGGCAGGACCGCATTGTTCGGAAACCTGCTGCCCATCTTCAGCAGTATAGAAGCCGTATTGATACTCAACGAAAGCTTTATGACACTTCATTTCGTAAGCATGGTGCTGGTGTTTGCCGGCATTGTGTTATCCAATCTTAAAATATTTAAAAGCTGATCTTATATTGTGTATGCGGCAGTCCATTCCTCCTACTATAAAACCGGTTACCCAAATGATGCTTTTGCTTTTTGCAGTCTTAAGCATCCTCCATATTATTCTGATCATCAAAGGAGCTTCCAGCCTGACACTTTTTACCAAGCCGTTACTCATTCCCACTTTGTTGATCGCCTATGCAACGGCTACCGGTCTTAAAAACAGCTTTTCCAGGCTGTTTTCCACAGCATTGATCTTTTGCTGGGCGGGCGATGTCCTGCTGATGAAAAATGAATATTTTATTTACGGATTGGTGAGCTTTCTGACGGGTCACATCTTTTATATACTGGCCATTGCTACAATAAGCGGCCGGCATTTCATCGCTCAAAAGCCTTATCTCCTGGTTCCGGTTATTTTATACCTGGCAATATTCCTGTGGTTCCTTCTTCCCTATCTCCAAGCCCTGAAGATCCCGGTTGTTTTATATGCGCTCGTTATCAACTGCTTCCTGGTTGTATGTCTTAATCTTTTTGGCAAACTGCCCCGCCGGACTGCCGGCTACTTTTTTGCCGGCGCCACTTTATTTGTCATATCCGATAGCTTACTGGCTGTTAATACATTTGCCGTTCCTTTTCCCTTGTCCGGAGCCTGGGTAATGCTCACCTATTGCGCAGCACAATATCTCCTTGTAAAGGGAGCCATTACATATCATTTATCGGTTTCGCGGAACTCAATTGAGTAAGCTGCCGCCCATAGCCGGATACACTACCCGTTCATAACTCGTAAGCATCCACAATGCTACAATACCCAAAATAAACAACAACGAAACCTCCAGGTAGGCTCGTAAAACCGTGCTTTGCAACAGTGACTTGGAGTCATCCTGTAGCTTCAGTCCTTCTGCAGCCTGCAATTCATTCAGCTGGTTAAGACTGGAAAGCGCCTGTATAAAACCGGCATTCAGCATACGGTCTGCATCGGCATTGTTACCGGAAGCAGCCAGTATATCGTTTTCCGCTCTATTATATTTTTCAAGGCTGCTCTTAAAATCCGTCCAGTATTCCTCTTCATTTGCAGTAAGGTAAGTGGCAGAGTACGCCTCAATAATTCCGTTGATATCATGGTTGTGGCTATCGAGCGCCGCCGTTATGGCAGGTTGGTCCGAAAGGTCCTGCAGGAGCAATTTTTTTTGATACAGGTGATCATTTAAACGAAAAAGGTAGCTGCTTGGCATCAGCCTGTCCTGGTAAATAGAAGACATATTCCTGTCCAGCCTGTCATAAGACTGCCTGCTGAAATAATTGCTGAGCAGGGAAAACAACAATATGATCAGCAGGAACAAAACCAGTCTTTTCTTTTCTCCTCTTCCTCCGGATAGCTTCATAGCGGCAAGTTTATTTATAGTATGATGATCATCTAATTTACGAATAATAGCCAGACGGATTCGTCAAAGCAGGTTATAGGATCCTGTTCAGGCATAGTTTTAACGTAAGTATTAGAATCCCCCTTCCATGATGCCGTCATTGCGTTCTTTTAAAATATCCCGGCATGCAGAGCGTACAGAAAATCCAGCTTTATCAAATAGTGTACATTTATTCCATGAAATATGTAATAACACTTTTACTGTTGATGCAGCAGTATCTTTTATTTTCGCAGCAGGCTGCCGAGAGGATTACGGGTCAATGGCTGAATGAAGAAAAAGATGCAAAGATTGAGATATACCAATCCGGTACCCTGTTCTTTGGCAAATTAATATGGGGTAAGAACCTTATACTTAAAGATGGCAGGCTACGGAAAGACGAAAAAAATCCGGATGCCGGTCTAAAAGAAAGGACATTACTCCATACCGTTATATTGAAGGACCTGGAATATAACGGAAAAGAGTGGACGGGCGGAACCATCTATGACCCTAAATCGGGCAATACCTATTCCTGCACCCTGAAGCTGAACGGAGATATTCTGCATCTGCGCGGTTATAAAGGTTTTACGCTGCTGGGACGAACCACCACATGGGCGAGAGCAGATTAATAAATACTTAGTTTGTAGTATAAGCTGATACAGCCTTCGTTATTATATTCGCAGATGCAGCTTAAATTGTTGACATACCTGCTGTTCATCTCTTTTTCTGCCCGGAGCATATACGGACAGTTACCCTCCAAAAGAAACCAACAGGTGTTCACCCTGAATGCAATTGTTGACTATATGAATGAAGCCAGCAGGATCCAGCAGCAGGTATACTTTGATATTACCAGGTTCGCCGGGGCTTATACCAACAACCTGCAAAAGAACAACGTCCATCTATGGCATGTTTCTGTAAAGCCGGGAAGAAGATTGAAATCAGGAGACTTTCATTTATATAAAGCATTAACACCAGATAAAGACGGATACATTGATGACTACCAGTCTGCCATGCTTCCGTTATACCGAGTAAAAAAAGTATTATCGGAAAGGATTTCCGGGTACCCGGTAGAAAACGAGCCTGTGAATCATACCCTTGCTCATTTTCAGCGTTGCTTCGACAGCCTGGAATGCACCTACAAAAAAATGGTGGATTATGTAAACAATCAGCGCTTCACTACAGATACCGGATTTACAGATGCCGGAAGAATATTATATGCGCTACAACCACTCCTGGAAAAATATAATACCGCCTCAGCACAGCTTTACGGCGAAATAGAAAGGTATTATGCCACATTTACGCCGCTGGAAACCCAGCCGCTTATCAACGCTGCACAAAAAGAACTGCTGCAATCCGTTCATCTTATAGAAGCATGGAGGGATCAGCTGTATAACGGAGATGACAGTCGCCGTCATGAGAATGATTCCCTGTTGCGAAGCCTTAACAAACAGGGGCAATCCCTTGCAGATCACTATCTGTCCGGAACATATGGCTTCAATCAACCGAATAATGGCGCCTTTCCCCACACCCGGTACCTTACGTTCTACAGGAACATGACCGGGACGATATTCTGGTTTAAATCCGATACAACACACTATTTCAGGCATATGCCCCGTGAATATGAAACCTACAATAAGTTTGTAAACCGGTATAACTGGGTTATCCATTACTATAACCAGTTTACAGAATGCTCCGACGGGCTGGCAAATGCTGAAAACATGGATTACAGTCCTGAGATGGCTGCCCGCCTGGGTGCCGACACTGCCCAAAACGTATTGTTAAAGAAACCAAGGATAGGCTACCGGTTTGCGTGGGTCATGCCGGAACAGGAGGACGAAGCCCAGCAACAGTGGCGGCAAATGATCCTTTCTGCCGATCCTCACCATACTGTATACCTGCTGGATGTATCCAACTCCATGCGTGAAGAGCATACAATAGATACGCTGAAAAAAGGTTTAAAAAGCCTTGTTCAGCTACAACGTGAAACGGACAGGATCTCCATTGTTACTTTTGGAGACAGTTCCGACATTCTTATACGCTTCAGCCCCTGCAATGAAAAGGAAACAATCTTCAAAATCATTGACAATCTCCAGGTCCGGGGTGCTACCAATGCCGAAGCCGCTGTAAATGACGGTTATCAGCTGGTGGACGGGTCCATCGGTTATAAAGGAAAGACAAAGCTGCTGATCATTACGGACGGACAATTCGCACTCTCCGGGAAGAGCAAAAGAAAGATCAGGCGGTATCAGTCAAAAGGGATCAGCCTCAGCATCCTTTTGCTGGGTAACAGGCATGATCCCGAAACAACCGGATATTTCAGGTTGCTTTGCAAAGACGGCAACGGTAACTTTTACGATATGCGAAAGCACCACCTCCCGGATGTGCTTGTAAAAGAAGCTGCTGACTGACCTGATCAGCCTAACATTATCAAATGCTAACGCACTAAAATAAATACATGTTTCTGCTTATCGTATAAAAAAAACCATTTATCGACAGAGAAAATACACCAGGCGAATAAAGTTCCTTAAGTGTAAATTTCAAGCCATTTTTACATCATCAAAACAACGCAAAAAGAAATTAGGATAAAGGACACAGAAACGGCTTAGTCATCAAGGTTGTTTAATCACAGAAAAGGTAGACGTAGTAAAAGTTTCTGAAAAACAAAACCGGTCAAAAGACCGGTTTTTGGGCTTGGGGTTCACAGGATAACATCAGGTTAAGAAACGGATAGCAGCCAGGCTACAGGCATGGTAAAGCCTTACAGATCGCGTAGCTATAAAGCGATGCCTTTCCGGCAATTCACAACGGAAATAGATAAAAATGTTTCATAGGGTCGTGCTTATCATAAAGGAGGATAAAAAACGGGCAATAATGCTGCTCACCATTCTAAACAAATAGTCTGTCACGATTTCCACTCAGGGTTTTCCGACTGAAGTAAAGGGGTAAAACGGTGGTAGCATAAAGCATTTTCCAGAGTCAGGGGACGGTTTTTCAAGGATATGTTAAAAACGGGGATTGATTTGAAAACTGTGCTTCCGGAAAAGAAGCACAGTATCAATAAGATAGTTTGTACCGGTGGTTTCTCTGCATGATTAAAGGGGTAAGCAAAAGGCCAATGATCGACATTTTCAGTGACACGGATAGGCACATAAACTATTGGTATCCTCCATCAGGTTAATGGTTTTCTCATATATTGGTATTAAAAAACGGGGAACTCCTGGTTTCCGGAAAACTGTGCCCAAAAACCTAACTGTTCAAGGCACAGTTTATCTTGATTGCATTTTCAGATTTCTCCGGCTTTTATTTAAAAAGCTGCAAAGGGACACTAACGCACTCAATAAAAAATGCCACAATGCAATCCGGAGTTTTTAAAGGGGATGGATCTTCATCTATAGGGGCGCGGGTTGTTAACTTCTAAAGGGGCTGACAAGCTATTGCAATAATTTGTACGCATTAATGATGCTCAAGGAGTCAATATGGTTGCATCGCTAACTATTATTTTTTTGAAAATTTCTAAATTTCACTTCCAACCAGGCACTTTCTCTTTCTATTTTTACCTGTAATTCATTTATCTTTAGTAATTTATGAAATATATTCTCCTTTTTCTTACCGGGTTATCATTAATGAATAGCCGGGCGCAAACCAGCCTGCCATCCGATTCTTTTATCCACAGCTATGGTCATCTCAATAACAGCTTCCATGCTATTACCAGGTCTAAAAGATGTACGGTTGCTTTTTTAGGAGGTTCCATTACACAGGCGCCGGGATGGAAGGATAAGCTGGTGAACTACCTGGAAACAACCTATCCCGAAACGGTATTTTCTTTTATATATGCCGGCGTTGCCTCTCTGGGAAGTGTGCCCCACAGCTTCAGATTACAAAAGGATGTTTTGGATAAGGGAAAAATAGATCTTTTATTTCTGGAAGCTGCGGTAAACGATCATGTAAACAAAACACCGGTGGACCAACAGCAAAGAGCTATGGAAGGGATTATCCGTCATGCTTTGAATAACAACCCGCTCATGAATATCGTATTGATGGCCTTTGCGGATGAAGACAAAACAGCAGACTATGATGCGGGAAAGGAACCTGGGGAGATAACAGTTCACGATGCGCTGGCCAGGCACTACAGGCTGCCGTTTCTCAACCTGGCTCAGGAAGTGCAGCAACGGATAAAAAACGGGGAATTTACCTGGAAAGATGATTTTAAGGACCTGCACCCCTCTCCTTTCGGCCAGCAGCTATATTTTGAAACCATACGGCAATTGCTGGTGAAAGATGCCGGATATTATTCCAGGCATAAAAATACAACCAGGTACCTGCCGCCCGTCATAACAAAAGGGATATACGACAGAGGACATTATGTAACGGTTGATAAGGCATCCCACCTGCATAACTTTACGCTTATAAGCGATTGGAAGCCCAAAGACAGCCTACCTGCGCGGCCCGGCTTTGTGAACGTGCCGGTACTGGAAAGTACTGGCCAACCTGCTACGCTTGATTTTTCCTTCACCGGAAATGCAGTGGGTATTTGTATTGTATCCGGAGCCGACGCAGGCATTATACGGTATAACATCGACGGGGCAGAAAGTAAAGAGATCAACTTATACACGGAGTGGAGTAACAGCCTGCACCTGCCGTGGTATCTTGTATTAGGCGACGATCTGAAAAAAGGAAAACACAATTTAAGAATTGAAGTGGCCGCTGATCCGGGGTTTCTCGAGCGGAAAAGCTGCAGGATCGTGCACTTTTTGGTTAACAAATAAAAAAGCCCCGGTTAGCCAAGATTTGGTTCGCGTTCGAAATGATTACCAGCTCTACCCTCCTGTTCAACGCCCCGCCTTCTTTTTGTTTTATTGTCTGGCGCCGGAGCCCCTATACCATAAGCTGACACCCGTATCTGCTTCATCGATGTTATACGGAGTTCCGAACCACAAGTGTTCGAAACGTGTCTATGGATTTATCTTTGTGTTATGACAGCGGCTAAATTAATAAGCCTGATCCCT
>CAKSVK010000127.1 GCA_934502905.1 uncultured Chitinophagaceae bacterium | reverse complement strand
GTACTGGAAGCCGGTTGATACGCAGGCGGTTCTTTTCAAAGATCAGCGACAGGGAGCTGGTATTTACGCGGGTGGTGAGCCTGGCACGCAGGGGTTTTTTATTGATGTAAGTGTTGCCGCCATAGAGAAAACTGAACGACGACGCAGAAAGCCGGGTAGTAAGGTCAAAAACAGATTTATCCAGGTCACCGCTCCCCTTATAGTTAAACTTTTCAGCAATAATGGTAATGGGGATAGACTGGTCTTCATAATGTATGTTGATATTTTCCAGCACAATATTCTTCAACCTTAATCCTGTCTGGCCGCCGGAATCCTTACTTGCCGGGGTTTCGGCAGGCTGGTAGATATTATAATTTGCCTGCCCCTTCTTGTTCACCTTCACCACCACATCTCCGTCTGAAAGATAAATTTTGTCAATTTTTATCGCGCTGGAAAACAGGGTTGTAAGGTCCAGCCCTAACGCAATTTCACGGGCATGTACCAGGGTATCTTTTTCAAACGGAGCGGACCCGGTAAGTGATACGTCACGGAGGGTAAGTGTAAGAGAAGGAAAATGATTGTAGAAAGACAGTCTTGCTTTCGAAAACTCCAGCTTGCTGGTAATAGACTGGTTGATCCAGCCCTTGATTTTTTGTGCAATGGCATCGGGAAATATATACGGTAGTATAAAAAGCAAAGCAAGAAGAACGCCGAGGCTGATACCGGATATTTTAAGTATTTTACCTAATACTTTGCGGGTGGTTGCTTTCATGATATTCGATGTTGCAGCAAAACTAGGATTAGAAATCCGGATTCAAAAACGATAAACTACTCGGGGGTGCAGGGCATATTTACCTTCGGTGAAAAAAGTCTAATTTTTACAGGCTGGTGGTACCTCCACTATAACCCTCAACTTAATAAATTATATACACTAAAATACCCCCAATAGGAATTTGAAGGAAACTTACACAAAACGGGTTTTTATTTTGACTATAGTAGAATACCACCAAAATGTAGTCGGGCAGGCGCAGGACTTCCAGGCTTTACCTGGCTGTTTAGACGAAGTCGCATAAAGTGTTTCATAATAACAACATCTATGTATGTCAATCCTCTAAGAACAATTTACAGTGGATACTGAATCTCAACCCGAAGGGTTGAAATATGAATAGCCTCCCGCTTCGCGGGAGGTAGCAGGAGGAGCGGGCACAACCCGCTGGCGGGTTGAATTTATTAAGAAATAATGTTATTTTACAGGTGCATTATTGCTGCATGTTCTAACCAATGAATAAACACTATGAGCTACCGCCAGATCTTTTATCATATTGTTTTCGGTACAAAGCACCGTAAAGCGACTATCCCGGAAGAAAACTGCGAACAACTTTACAAATATATTTGTGGAATTATAAAAAATAAGAGGTGTAAGCTTTATCGTATTAATGGGGCAATAGATCACATTCATATATTGTCAGACCTTCACCCGTCCATCTCACTCGCCAATTATATCAAAGACATAAAAATAGCCAGTAATGGCTGGATGAAAGATAGTGGCTTATTTCCAAATTTTGAGGAATGGCAGGATGGTTATGGCGCCTTCACCTGTTCGATCAAAGAAAAGGATACGATTATCAATTATATTAAAAATCAAAAGGAACATCATAAGAAAGAAACATTCCGTGACGAATTCAGGAGACTGCTCATGGAGAATGATATTGAGTTTAATGAAAAGTACCTGTTGTAAAATGTATAGTTCAACCCGCCTGCGGGTTGAATCCACAATTCCCTTTCCCCCCAACTTCGTTGGGGGCTATGCACATGTAAGCCCGGAGGGCTTAAGTTAACAACCATAGTGAGACATCGTTCGGAAAACTTGCATAAAGCGAAGATTTAGAATACACCCCAGGCTGTAATCCGCTGCAAAACGCTAATTTTAACGCTTAAATTATATTACACTATTAACGAAAGCATATGCGTATTATTTCATATAATCTCAACGGGATCCGTGCCGCCATCAACAAGGGTTTCCTGGACTGGCTGAAAACCGACCCTGCCGATATCATCTGCGTACAGGAAACAAAAGCGCTGAAAGAAAATGTAGATCATACCCCCTTTAACGAGCTGGGATATATGGACTATTGGTACAGCGCCCAAAAAAAAGGGTATAGCGGGGTAGCCATATTCACCAAAATAAAACCGGATAATATTCAATATGGAACCGGGCACGAAGTAAGCGACAGTGAGGGGCGTGTGATACAGGCTGATTTCGGCGATATAAGACTGGTAAATGCTTATTTTCCTTCGGGTACCAGCGGCGACGAAAGGCAAACTTTCAAATACGGATGGCTGGATGAATTTTTCGATTACATACAGGAACTGCGAAAAAAACATCCCCAATTGATCTTATGCGGCGATTACAATATAGCTCATAAAGAAATTGATATTCACGATCCCAAAGGGAACAAAAAATCTTCCGGGTTCCTGCCGGAAGAAAGAGCCTGGATGGACAAGTTTCTGAATGCGGGCTGGATAGACACATTCAGGGCCTATCACCCCGAGCCCCATTGCTACAGTTGGTGGAGCCAGCGGTTCCCGAGTGTGCGGCTTAACAATAAGGGCTGGCGTATCGATTATGTCTCGGTAACGGATACCCTGAAAGACAGGCTGGTAAATGCAGAAATTTACCCCGATATAAAGCACAGCGATCATTGCCCAATATACCTTGAAATAAAAAAATAGAATTGTGTACCTTATGAAAGCAAAGACACACTTAATAATACTTGTTTTAATCGCGGCCGGCCTGCAGTCCTACGCTCAAACTGTTTTAAAGGGAAAAGTGGTGGATGATATTTACGACCGGGTGGTAATAGGCGCCACGATCCTTAACAAAACACAGGTAAAATCCGTTCGTTCTGATATGGGCGGTAACTATAAGATAAAGGCGCTCGAAGGGGACGTCATTTACTTTTCTTCTGTTGGTTATGAGCCGGACAGTATTACCGTTACCCATGACATGCTGGCCGGAACATATGATATATCCCTGGTAAGGAAAGTAGTGGTTATGCAGGAGGTAGAGGTCGGTCAGCTGAATCCTTACCAGGTAGACTCCATCAGCCGCCGTGAAGAATTTGACAGCCTGCTCACAAAATCCAATACAAAACTGGTAGGCGGCAGGGGAAATGCGCCTACAGACGGAGTAGGCATTACTTTTAGCCCTATCAGCCGTTATTCAAAGGAGGAGAAAAACCTCCGGCGCTTTAAAAAGAATTATGAACGGCAGGAAATAGAGTATTACATTGATTATAAGTTCCCCTATCATCACATTTCAAAAATTACCGGGCTTACAGGAGATTCACTGCGGACTTTTATGTTGAAATATCGCCCGGACTATGACTTTTGCAGAAAGAGCTCCCATGCGGAAATGCTGGTATACATCAACGATAGCTACCGGGATTTTATGAATCAGCCGGGTATAACAGCTGAACAGACCAAAAATAAAAAACGTGAAAAAAAGAAATGACAGGGCCATTGAACGCTCTATACCACAAAAGCTGTTATTTTTCTTTTTGAGCCAAATATTGATTGCCATGTCATGTAACTCCGACACATCCGATTCATCCGTACATTTCAGCCCGGGCAGCTACGGCTATGACGCAATATTTCTGCAAAAGCACCTGAATCATGTAGCTGAACTCACCAATAAGGAAGGAGCAAAAGTGCTGATAACAGGCGATTACCAGGGAAGGGTAATGACCAGCACGGCCGGCGGCAACGACGGTAACAGCTTCGGCTGGATCAATTACAAACTGATCGAACAAGGCAGAATGCAGCCGCAATTTAATCCCGTTGGTGGTGAAGAGCGTTTCTGGATCGGGCCGGAAGGCGGCCAATACTCTTTTTATTTCAAAAAAGGAGATGATTTTAATTTCAGGAACTGGCAGGTACCTGCCTTTATTGATACGTTACCCTATGCCGTGGTGTCCGAAGAGAATGACAAAATTGTATTCTCACACAATGCCACAATAGAAAATTACAGCGGTGCAACATTTCAAGTGGAGGTGAGCAGAACGGTGCGGCTGCTGAATGAAGCTGCCTTGTCCGCTAAGCTGCAGCAACCCGTGCCGGACAATGTACAATGGGTAGCTTACGAAACAGAGAATATGGTGAAAAATACCGGCAGCGCTGAATGGAAAAAAGAAAATGGCTTATTATCCGTCTGGCTCCTGGGTATGTTCACACCCTCTGATGAAACGGTAGCCATCATCCCGTTCAAAAATATCCCGGGTGCAGGAAATCATGTTACAGATAACTATTTTGGACAGATCCCCGCAGACAGGTTGATAATGGCAGACAGCGTGCTGTTGCTGAAATGTGATGGCAAACACAGGAGCAAGCTGGGACTGTCGCCAGCTATAGCCAAACCCGTTGCAGGCAGCTTTGATTTCAAAAAAAATATCCTGACATGCATCCTTTTTTCTGTAGATACTGAAGGAAATTACGTAAATTCAAAATGGGAAATGCAGGATGAACCCTATAGGGGTGATGCGGTAAACGCCTATAACGACGGACCGCTGGAAGATGGCGGGCAAATGGGACCTTTTTACGAACTGGAATCTTCCTCTGCTGCAAAACCGCTTAAACCAGGTGAAAGCCTCCATTACAGCCAGGTTACCTGTCATTTTGAGGGTAATTATGACACACTGAATGTACTGGCTGAAAAATTACTGGGTATCAGCCTGGACAAAGCCAGGTTACCCTGATCATTAATAACCCTGCTCATAGTATCTCACAGCACTATTGATCTCATTATCCAGGTGATTTTTATACAACATGCAATCATCGCATTTAACAGCTTGCATGCTTAATATGAATATTATGAAACTGTACAGAACGACAAAGGGAAACCTGTTAGACCACAACAGCAGTTGGTATATAAATACAACTGATTTTGACGACCTTATCAATCGTGATAACCTTTACCAGTACCTGCTCTCCCTGGAAGGCTTTAGCACCATAACGAAGGAAGAGGCCGCATCCCTGCTGGAAACCGGGCTGCTGCCACCATTAAAAAGCCAGGAAGTATGGGCTGCAGGCGTTACCTACCTGCGCAGCCGCGATGCCAGAATGGAAGAATCCAAGGAATCCGGAGGTGCTACCTTTTACGACAAGGTATATGTAGCGGAACGGCCGGAATTATTTTTTAAATCAGTAGCACATCGCGTGGTACCGCATAAAAAAGACGTATACATCCGCAACGACTCTACCTGGAACGTGCCCGAACCGGAATTGACCCTGTTCATCAACAGCCATGGCAGCATCCAGGGGTACAGCATTGGTAACGACATGAGCTCCCGCAGCATTGAAGGTGAAAACCCCCTGTACCTGCCTCAGGCGAAGACATACGAAAAGAGCGCAGCAGTAGGTCCCTGTCTGCTGGTGGCTGAGCAGCCCATTCATGCAGATACCCGTATTGCTATGACAATTGAGCGGAATGGAGCCACCGTATTCGAAGGTGTCATCCAATTAAACATGATGAAAAGAACCCTGCCGGAGCTGGCTTCCTTTCTTTACCGGGAAATGGATTTCCCTTACGGCAGCTTCCTGATGACCGGTACCTGCCTGGTGCCGGATAATGATTTCACTTTGCAGGAAAACGACTGGGTGCACATCACTATAGATGAAATAGGTACACTAAGCAACAGGGTGGTGTTTAAACCAAAGCGTTCATAAAAGTGGGGCAATGAATTGTGCAACAGTGCTACAACGCTGCCCATATTATGATTTTAGCTGCGAGTGGCTTCAGTAAGAGAAGTTGTCTCTGTTACTATTGCCGGAAGCTGCTCCCTGCCGCGGCAGATGCCAGTACATAGGATAAGCTGGCTTGTAAACCAGTGTGGGGAAGTTGCGTGGAGACACACAACGGAGCGGGCCGTCGGCCTGCACATGTTCTCACATACAGATCCATCCTATCAGTGATACCCGCCCGATGCACGGCTACACCGGCTACACCGCCATCAGGGTATTATTCACGATGGCAAAAACGGAGTGATCCCGTTGCTTTTTAATAGGAACGAATCCCGTAAACAGGCTGAATGCCGGCAGGGTGCAGCAATGATCGGTAAAATGAAAGCACGGGAAGCTGAGATGCTGTTTTGCATAGCCCTTAACAACAATACCTGGGTGGATATGCCCGGAGAATACGTATGCATTACCTGGTTGCGTTTCTCCCGGTACATGATCATGCTGAAAACAAAAACTACCGACCACCAGGCGATCCTGGTATATGGTAATATCATTTTTTGCGTACCATCCTTCATGCAATATATCATGATTGCCCCGCACCAGCTCTATTTTCATCCAGGCAATATCTTTACGCCACCTGCTGAACAGGTCCAGCTCTTTGTTAGCCCTGCTATGGAACATATCACCTACCACGATCATTTTTTCCGGCTTGAAAAATTGCACGAGGTGTAACAAGCGCTGCATATCTTCCCTGAAGACAGTCTGTGGGATCCCGATACCCGCTTTCCGGAAATGCCCGGATTTACCCAGGTGCAGATCAGCCAGTATCAACGCCTTTTCTTCCTCCCAAAAAATACATCTTTGGGGAGACAACCAGCAATGCTGCCCGGCTATAATATGTTGAACAGGTGCCTGCATTTACGAAAAAAGTTCTTCTGCCTGCCGTATGGATTCCGGCTTTCCTACATCTATCAGCTTTGATCCGCTATGATCATATCCCATGATCACCCGGCTGACAGCGAGGCGCAGGTACACATCCACCAGTGAAAATTTCCCGGTTTCTGTCAGCAAAGAAAAAATGGCAGGATCCATCAGGTGGATACCGCTGAATGCCCGGGGAATATATTGGTCAGCGGGCACCGGCCTTTTTTCCTCTCCCGTTTTGGCATTTTGCCACCCGCACAGCCGGTTATCTTTATTGAACAGAAAAGCCCGTGAGCTGTTTCTGTCCGTAACTGCCAACGTTACCAGGGGTTGATGTTTTTTATGGAAATCGAGCATGGTATGAATGTCCAGGTCCGTCAGTATGTCCGCATTCATTACCAAAAACGGATCTGCCTCCTTTAAAAACCAGGCGGCTTTTTGCAGTCCTCCGCCTGTTTCCAGTGGCTCGCCTTCCTCGTGAGACACCCGGATATCTATACCGAAATTATTATTGGCTTCCAGGAAGCGGATGATCTGATCCGCAAAATGGTGTACGTTCACTATAATGTTAGCAATACCGTATTGCTGCAGGTATTCAATATTCCGCTGCAGCAGGGGTTTACCATTCACCACTGCCAGCGCCTTCGGGTGATGATCCGTCCAGGGCTTCAGCCGGGTACCTAACCCCGCAGCAAATATCATCGCACGCGTAATTTTTTCACTCATTAAAATACCTTCTTTAATACCAAATGATATGGCAATTTAAGTAATCCTGTTCACTACCATAACCTCTCTTCCGGCACAGGGCATATTTTTCCGCAGGGCTTGAATTTGAGGATAACGTGTCGAAGCTTTTGTTGAACCCCCTTCGGGGTATTTTACCAATTGTATTCCTAAAGTTGACGGCCATGGGGTCTCACCAACCGGAAAATGATAGAACGAAAACTTGCACTACGCTCACCAAAGGTAAACGCACCTCCGGCGCACAAAAAATCCCCGGTTTTGCCGGGGATCTGCAGATATAAACGAATGATTTATTTTTTCGCGTATTTCTTATTGAATTTGTCGATACGACCTGCTGTATCAACCAGCATTTTCTGACCGGTATAGAACGGGTGAGAAGTGCTTGAAATTTCCAGCTTGATCAGGGGGTACTCGTTTCCGTCTTCCCACTGAATGGTTTCTTTAGAAGCCGCAGTAGAACGGCTCAAGAAAGTGGTTCCATTACTCATATCCTTGAACACTACAAACCTGTAACCTTTTGGATGGATATCTTTTTTCATGATAATCAATGTTTTATGCGCACGGATTTTGCCGTACCGGTTTTTAAAGAGATGCAAAGTTAAAATATTACCCCAAATGGCAAAATTATATTTGCTTCTGTTTCCTTTTTGCCCGCAGGTTCAGCACCTCCACAAAAACGGAGAACGCCATGGCGAAGTATATATATCCTTTGGGAATATGCTGATCCAGCCCCTCGGCTATCAGCGAAAAGCCGATGAGCAGCAGGAAAGAAAGCGCCAGCATCTTCACGGTGGGATGGTTGTTCACAAAATTACTGATGCTTTCGGCAGAGATCAGCATGATAAGCACGGCAATGACCACTGCGGCTATCATGATCTCAATATGATCGGCCATCCCGACCGCGGTAATAACAGAGTCGAGCGAAAACACGATATCCAGCAGGATGATCTCCACAATGACGCGGGTAAAAGAGATCACTTTGGGCGTCCTGATATCATCCTCATCATGCCCCTCTATCTTAGCATGGATCTCCGATGTGCTTTTGTAGATCAGGAACAAACCTCCGATCAGCAAGATAAGATCTCTCCCGGAAATTGCGAACTTTTCAAATGTAGGTCCGTGCGTAACCCCGAACCAACCTGCTGCATTGAATAACGGAGCAGTGAGGGTCATCACCCAGCTAATGGATAATAAAAGCAATACCCTTGTGATCATCGCCAACGCCAGACCCACCCTGCGGGCCTTCTTCTGTTGCCCTTTAGGTAACTTGCCGGATATAATAGAGATAAATACAATATTATCAATACCCAGTACTATTTCCAGTACCGTAAGTGTAAGCAATGATATCCATGCCTCCGGTGTAGATAACCATTCCATAATAGAAGATATAGGTTAAATATAAAGATTGTAAGGAAATTCTCACCAATTTTAACATCTGGAAACGGCGGCAGCATGGTCCGGTTGCGCCAGCGATGACAGGAACAACGCCATACCCCTTTTGGCAGACGCATCCAGGCTGTATTTTATATTTTCCCGGTAATAATGATGCAGGTCAAAAAGCGGGAATGGTGTTTCTGCCACTATTTTATCTACCTGCTCCAACCCATACTTCAGGGCGTCGTTAAATTCCTGCTGAAAGGATGCCGGCAGTTCCCTGTTGGCTACCCAGGCGGCAAAAATAAACCCTTCCCCGGTATGGTTTTTCCAGGCTTCTCCCAGGTCGTATATAAACGCCGATTGTTTCCGTTGCTCAAAAGCCCTGTCGCCAATCACCACCCCGGCGGTATTACCTTTTATATGGTGGCGGAAGTCCTCCTCTTTTGCGTCTTTAAATATGGGGGTCAGCTTCCAGTAATCTTTCATCAGCAACTGCACCAGCGCTACAGAGGTCCTGGATTGATAATCGAGGTATATGGTTTCAATTTCTTCTACCGGCACATCGCTGAACAGGCATACCGAAGCTACCGGGCCGTTGCAGCTTATGCCAAAATCGGAAACAATATGATATTCTTCCATTTCGGGTAACACAGCTACCGGAACGATCCCCAGGTCTACCTCCTTTGAAAGTAACATCCGGGCAAGCGCTGAAGGATAGGTTTCCACGAGGTCCATGCTATGGATAATGGGCGAATTTTTCAGTCCGTACAGAAATGGTAGCACATTGAGATAATTGATAATACCCGTTCTTATTCTCCTGCTCATTATTTAGATAGCTTTTACACTGCCGCCCGATGCCGGAAACAATTGTTTTTCTTGTAGATTTGCCCGCAAAAGTAGGATAATCCTCCTGATAATTTTAATAAACAATATTTATGGATTTGTCGGCGCTCACAGCTATATCCCCTATTGACGGACGTTACAGGAACCAGTTACAGCAACTGGATATTTATTTTTCTGAATATGCACTGATACGCTACCGCATACTGGTAGAAGTGGAATACTTTATAGCCCTGGGCAAAAAGAAGTTCTTCGGTATAACAACTAAAGACATCAACAGCCTGAGAAAAATTTACGAAACATTCTCACCTGAACAGGCGCTGGAAATAAAGCAGATCGAAAAAACCACCAATCACGATGTGAAAGCGGTGGAATACTATATCAAAGGGGAGCTGGAAAAGCTGAAGCTGGGTCATCTGAAAGAATGGGTACATTTCGGACTGACATCGCAGGATGTGAACAACACGGCAGTTCCCCTGTCGTGGAAAGATGCGCTGGAAAATGAGTTTTACCCTGCCATCGCCACCCTGATACTGCAACTGAAAAAAATGGCTGCCGCCTGGAAAAACATACCCATGCTGGCAAGGACCCATGGACAACCAGCCTCTCCTACCCGTTTGGGGAAAGAGATAGCGGTATTTGCAGAGCGGCTTGCATCACAACTACAATTATTACAATCCGTTCCTTATTCCTGTAAGTTCGGAGGCGCTACCGGCAATTTCAATGCTCACTATGTAGCCTACCCGAAAACGAACTGGATAAAATTCGGCAATGACTTCTGTAACCATTCACTGGGTTTACAAAGACAACAGTTTACTACACAAATTGAACACTATGATAACCTTGCCGCTCATTTCGACGGCATCAAACGCATCAACAATATCCTCATTGATTTCTGCAGGGATATCTGGACCTATAT
>CAKSVK010000126.1 GCA_934502905.1 uncultured Chitinophagaceae bacterium | reverse complement strand
CATTTGATCCTGTACTTGCAGATAGATTGAAAGGTGAAGTGTATTTTTTGAGAGCTCATTGTTATAACCAGTTACTACGTTATTATGGCGGAGTACCATTGATTAAAAGTACTTACGAACTTACATCTACTGATTTTACCATTCCAAGAAATACATATGAGGAATGTGTAAATTCAATAGTTAGTGATTTGGATTCTTCAGCATTGTTGCTGGATGGTAAAAGTATGGACTTAGGCAGGGCTACCAAGGGTGCTGCATTAGCTTTAAAGGCTAGAGTATTAACGTACGCCGCAAGCGATCTGCATGATGCAACAAAAGCTAAAGCTAAATCTACACTGCTTGCCGGCTTCGATAATTTTGAATTGTTGGGATATACCAGTGGTAGTCAAAGTGAACGTTGGGAAAAAGCAAGAGATGCGGCTAAGGCTGTGATTGATCTTGGTATATATGGATTTAAATTAGATTTAATAGCTCCGTCTTCTTCAGAGCAGGCAATTAAAGATTATACTGATGTTTCTCTTTCAAGAAATGGAGGTGAGAACGAAACAATATTGGCTAAGTATTATGTGAATGCATCTGCTGACGACTGGGGAGCATGGTATCCCAGGAATAATACTACCAATGGCTATCATGGCTGGACATCAAGTGAACCGACTCAGAACCTGGTAGATAATTATGAAATGATGGATGGTAGCAAGTTCAACTGGAGTAATTCGACACATGCAGCAGCTCCTTATGAAAACAGGGAGCCAAGGTTCTATGCCTCTGTATTTTATGATGGGGCCAAATGGAAACCCAGAACTACTGATGGAGCCGGAATTGATCCATATGGAGAAATACAATTTGGTACATATGAAGTGGGCACCGCAGGTTCTGCCACAACTTATTTTGGTCTGGATACCAGGAACAGTTCTATTGAGAACTGGAACGGTACACGCACAGGTTATTCCATCAGGCGCTTTACGAACGACGATGTGAATATAATTGATATGAACCAAAGGCAGGAAATTCCATCTATACAAATAAGATATACTGAAGTTTTGTTTAATTACATAGAAGCTTTGTTGGAACTGGGTGATGAAGCAACAGCTAAAGAATGGTTACAAAAAATACGATTCCGCGCAGGTTTGCCAGCGTTTACAGAAACTGGTTCAGCATTGATAGATAGATACAGGAATGAAAGAAATATTGAAATGTTATTTGAGGAGCAGCGCTTTTATGATGCCCGCCGTTGGATGATTGCTCCTACTACGCTGGGACAGAAGGTTAGAATTATGGTAATAACCGGAAAGCTTAAACCCGGGAAAACGGTCGCTATTTACAGGTATAATAAAGACAATTACAATTATACGTATAATGTTCAAAATATTGAGGCAGGGGTAGAGAATAGGGCATGGGATGATAAATTATATTTTCCGCCAATTAAACTGGATGAAATGAATAGAAATAATAAGCTTATCCAGAATCCAGGTTACTAAATTGGATATCTTTACCTGTTATTTGATCTGTGCCGGTGATTATCACCGGCACGGATTTTTTATCTTAGCGATAATGTATTTGTAACGTTTTTAATTCTCTGATCCTTGCATCCAAATAAATTATCCGTATCGTTTTGCCTGGTCGTATACCTGTTTATCGCAGCAATAGTAAGCTGCTCGGATAATCCGTCGTCAGAACGAGCGATTTCCTCCGGGCATGCAGATCCGCTATTCACATTACTACTCCCCGATCAAACACATATCAGCTTTCAGAACACACTTACTGAAACGATTAATGCTAACGTACTGATGTATGAATATATTTATAATGGCGGTGGTGTGGCTGTTGCAGATGTAAATGGAGATGGGCTGCAGGATATTTATTTTGTTGGAAATATGACTTCAAACAAACTGTACCTGAATAAAGGAAAAATGCAGTTTGAGGATATTACTGATGCCGCAGGCGTTGCAGGGAGACCGGGTCCGTGGAAAACCGGGGTGACGATGGTTGATATCAACGGAGATGGCAAAGAGGATATATATGTTTGTTATTCAGGAAAACTGACCGGCCCACAGAGAGTAAACCAGCTATTCATTAACGAGGGTAATGATGCTTCGGGCATTCCGCACTTTTCCGAGCAGGCGGAAAAATATGGATTGGCTGATTCTGCTTACAGCAATCAGGCTGTTTTTTTTGACTATGACAGGGATGGTGATCTTGATATGTTCTTATTGAACCATTATCCGAAATCATTACCGGTACTGGATGAAGCTGCTACCGCCGAAGTGCTGAGAAGGGTTAACCCTATGACGGGGGTGCGGTTGTACAGGAATGACGGGGGGCGTTTTGCCGATATCACCGAAAAAACCGGCATCAGCAGCTCTGACCTTACTTATGGATTAGGCGCGGGCGTCATGGATCTGGATGGTGATGGATGGACGGATATATATGTGTCTAACGATTATGGTGTGCCGGATTATTTATACATAAATAACAGGGATGGCACATTTACGGACAGGCTTCAGCAGCAACTGGGGCATTTCTCCAATTTTTCCATGGGAAATGATATTGCCGATATAAATAATGATGGACTGCCAGATATCATTACACTGGATATGTTGCCCGAGGATGACAGGCGACAAAAGCTGCTTTTTACACCGGACAGCTATGAAAAATTTGATCTGGCGCTTCGGTCAGGTTTTTATTATAATTATATGCGCAATATGCTTCAATACAATAACGGCAACGGCACATTCAGTGAGATAGGCCAGCTTGCCGGCATATCAAATACAGATTGGAGTTGGGCGCCGCTTGCTGCGGACTATGATAATGACGGATGGAAAGATTTATTTATTACAAATGGTTTTGTCCGGGACTTTACCGATATGGATTTTCTGAAGCTGATGGGCGGTTTTTTGAAAGACAGGAAAGTGATGAGACAGGACTTGTTTGACCTGGTGCAAAAAATACCTTCATCCGATGTGGTGAACTATATCTTTAAAAACAATGGCAACCTTACATTTTCGAACATGCAGCAGGCGTGGGGCATCAACTCACCTTCCAACAGCAATGGCGCTGCATACGCTGATCTGGATAATGATGGTGACCTCGACCTGGTAATAAATAATATTAATCTGCCTGCATTTGTTTATGAGAACAATGCCGGCAAAAAAGCGGATAATCATTATTTACAAATAAAACTGCAGGGGGGTGGACTGAATACAAATGGCATAGGCGCCAAAGTGACGTTATTCAGCAAGGGAAAACAGCAATATATTGAACAGATACCGGCAAGAGGTTATCAATCATCTGTATCACCAATATTACATTTTGGCTTGGGCAAAGATGATGTTATTGACTCACTATCGGTAATTTGGCTGAGCGGCAAAGCGCAATATCTTACCAACATACAAGGCAACCGGTTGATTACATTAAAGGAAAGTGATGCAGACAATAAATACACTGCGCCTAAAAGACCGCTGGCAATATTTGAAGAAACCAGGTCGCCTATTGCTTTTACACATTCTCCCAATAATATCAACGATTTTAAGCGTCAGCCCTTAATGGTAAATCCAATGTCGTTTTTTGGCCCCTGCCTCATCAGTGGCGATGTAAACGGGGATGGCAGGGAAGATATATTTGCCGGTGGCGCTACCGGACAACCAGCTCAATTGTGGCTGCAAAAAGCAAACGGTGGGTTTGAAATGTCGGCACAGGCTGCTTTTGAAGCGGATAATATATATGAGGATACGGATGCTGTTTTTTTTGATGCAGATGGCGATGGCGATGCTGATCTGTATGTGGTCAGTGGGGGGTATCACGGGTTTACAGATAATGATAACAGACTGCAGGACAGGCTTTACCTGAACGATGGAAAAGGCAGGTTTATTAAAGCCGATAATTCATTGCCACAAATGTATGTCAGCAAAAGCTGTGTGCGCGCCGGCGATTTTGACGGAGATGGTGATATGGACCTGTTTGTTGGCGGACGGGTAATTCCCGGGCGTTACCCCGAGACCCCGGAGAGCTTTTTGCTGGTCAATGACGGGACGGGAAAGTTTGAAAATAAAATCCCGTCTCTTGCACCTGCTCTTCAAAAGGCCGGCATGGTAACGGATGCCGCATGGCACGACCTGAACGACGATGGAAAACCGGACCTGATCGTAGCAGGGGAGTGGATGCCGGTGCATATTTTTATGAATGAAGATGGAAAGCTAACAGATCAGTCCGGCAGGTATTTCGATAAGGCGTATAATGGCTGGTGGAACAGGATACTGTTGCATGATCTGAACGGCGATGGAAAAAAGGACCTGGTATTGGGTAATATGGGCTTGAATACCCAATGCCGTGCTTCGGATAAGGAACCTGCTGAAATGTTCTTTAAAGACTTCGATGCGAACGGATCGGTTGATCCTATACTTACTTTTTACATCCAGGGCAGGTCTTATCCATATGTTACCCGGGACGAATTGCTGGATCAGATAACAACTATGCGTAGCCGTTATACCAGCTATAAGGATTATGCCGGTCAGACATTGGCGGATATTTTTAAGAACGGTGAATTAAAAGATGCCGGTCATCTGACCGCCAACCATCTTGAAACCAGTTATTTTGAATGGGGAACTGATAATAAGTTTCATCTCCGGGATCTTCCATTGGAGGTACAGATGTCGCCGGTGTTTACGATAACACCGTTGGATTATAATAAAGACGGTAACATTGATTTGCTGTTGTGTGGTAATATAGACAGGACAAGGATCCGGTTTGGACGATATGATGCGAATTACGGGATCCTGCTCAAAGGAGACGGGAAGGGAAAATTTGAATATGTTCCCCAGTGGCAATCCGGATTTTCCATTACCGGGGATGTCCGGTCGGTGGCGGGAACCCCCGGGGGGTTACTTTTCGGCATGAACCGATTACCGGTTAAAATGTATCGTTTGAGATAGCGGTAGCAGGTAGCGCCAGCATGCCGAAAGACTATCAGTACCATTTCAGGCCAAATCCATGTGCCTTGTATAATTTAATACAGTCATTCGAATCGTACCCTCCGTACTGAAAGAAAAAGCGGAACCAGCATCTGTACTTTTATTGATCCGCTTCAAAATTCTCTATTGCAAATTGGTTGTTTCCAGTGAGGGTGAAGATGACTTCGTTCCGGATGAATGTCCGGGTTGCTCCAGCTCTTTAAAATATTCTTTTTTTACGATGTCCGCGGTTTTATGGTCACCTGTGTGGCTCCACCCGGGAGGCATTATGATGTACAGGAGCTTGTTTTTTAACCCGGGGGCTTTAACGATATCTTTCCATAATGCACCTATTTCTCCAAAGTTTACATCAACAAAGCTGTTGGGGTTCATCTCCCGCGTGATGCCGTATTGTATCGGTACTTTTTTATCTTCTTCCACGTAAGTTTTAAAAACTTTGTCCCATATGTTTAGCAGGTTACAAAAATTAGTATCCATGTATAATGGGTTTTTAGCATGGTGTACCCTGTGGTGCGAGGGGGTTAAGATGATCTTGTTGAGAAAGCCCATCCTTCCGTCTTTCATGATGTTTTCCCCGACATGTATAAAAGCGCCCCAGGTACCGTCTATGAACATGATAAAAAACAGGAGCGCCGGGTTTACGCCGGCTAAAATGCAGATGGTGGTCCTTATTACATCTGCATAAGGCGCCTCCAAAAAGAAATGGGTATACGTAACCGACAGGTTCATGGTTTGTGGTGCATGGTGAGTGGAATGCAGGCACCACAATATCCTTACTTTATGTGCGAGGAAGTGATAAATAAAATGAGAAAACTCCCATATGATATAACCATATATGAGCCAATACCAGGTAAATGAGGTTTTAAAAATGGCAAAGGGCTCAAATAAGCCGATGCAGAAGGTGACTGCCGCTATAGATATGAACCTTGATACAAAGCGGTTGAACACATAAATTAAAAACGGGATTTTGTAATCCTCAACCTTGAATTTTTTATAAGCCAGGCTCCGGAATATCTCAATGACCAGTAACAGGGGGATAAAAGGGGATAACGCCCGCAACATGCCGTTAAAGGTCTGTAATGAACTATAATCCCCAGACCTGAAAATATCTATCCATAGTCCCAGTCCGAAAAAGTCAATTATTTCCTGAAAAATGTGCTCAATAAATTCCACGGTTGAATATGAGTTGTAATGAAAAACAGATTATGATAAATATATGAAACTAAGCCGGTTAATCAATTGCCTGTACCGAGCCGCTGCCGGTGATCTTTGAGTTGACAGTACCGCCTCCCATATATTTAATGCTGCCGCTGCCGGTGATGTTGGCATCTACTTTCCGGCTCGCGTATACGCTGATGTCTCCACTGCCAGATGTCCGGGCCTTGGCATTTTCGGACTTCAGGTCTGTAGCTTTGATCGTGCCGCTGCCGGTGGTGCTGCAGTCTATATCGCGGGTGGTGCCGCTTAATTTGATATCTCCGGAACCCGTTACGCCGGCCCGCACTTCGGGTGCATCCAGCTCCAGCTCAATATCTCCCGAACCGGTTACCTGCACTTTTACCCGGTCATCCGAGCTGAACAGGCTTTCGCCTTTTATATCCCCCGATCCGGTTACCACAGCCTCGGTCAGTTCGGGTAACCCTACCCGTACCGTTACATCCCGGCTGGTCCATACGGAGAGATGATCTTTATATTTTATCCTCAGCTTGCTGTCTTCTACATAAGTTTCTACCAGCTCCAGGATATTATCGTCACCTTCCAGTTCCACCGTATTTTTATCTGATTTTGTAAGGATCACATTCATGGATCCGGACAACTGAACGGCTGTAAAGTTACCCACATCCCGGGTCTCGGTTTTTATATTCCCGCTTCCCCTGACCTGTTCTCCGTCGCAGGCAGCCAGTGATAGGGTGAGAGCGAGTAAACATATAACTCTGTACATACATTCAGATTTTAAGGGTGATGAAGTATTATGATACCAGCAGCGATTTGGCAATGGCGCTAATGGTTTTTCCGTCTGCCTGGCCAGCCAGTTGTTTGGTAGCTGCCGCCATCACTTTACCTATATCAGCGGCAGAGGAAGCGCCTGTTTCCTGAATGATCTTTCCGATGATCTCTTTCAGCTCTGCTTCTCCCAGTTGCTTGGGCAGGAACGTTTCTATAACGGATATTTCCTCCTGCTCTTTCTGCGCCAGGTCTTCCCGGTTTTGTTTCTGGTAAATTTCCAGTGAGTCCTTCCTGGACTTTACCAGCTTTTGCAGCAGCTTCACCTCATCGGCTGCTGATAGTGCTCCGCCACCGCCTTCCGAGGTTTTTGCCAGCAGAACGGCCGCTTTAATGGCTCTCAGTCCCCGCAGCTTTACCTGGTCTTTTGCCAGCATGGCCGCCTTTATAGCATCGTTAATAGTTTGTTCCAAAGCCATATGGTATTGTTTTAATTGAGTTTATATTATTGTTTCTCCAATAACTCTCTTGATTTTTTATAAAACTCGAGGGCAAATTTTTTCATATCCTCTGCCAGCTCCTTTTGTTGGGTGGCCCGTCCATAGGACTCTGCCATCACCATCATGGTTTGATAAAAAAAATCTCCCATCTCATCTATCATCATATCTTTTGTCCACAGATCGATCCGCATGGCAGACTTTTCCTGCCCGTCCCAGAAAGAAAGGATCATTGCCTTGGCTGCCTGATCTGCATCTGCAGTACTATCCGTCGCTTTCCAGCGGATACTGCTGATCATTTTCTGCGGATCACGGCTGACATCTATTTTAATTGTTGATTGCTGCATATACGAAAAAATTCTGCCAAAGGTACAAAATAGTCTCTTTTAGGATTGTTTATGGAACTAGTGTAATACAGAAATAATTGATCCATAGCGATTCCTGTGATTTTATTCCAGATTCCGGGCCGGTACTATAACCCCGGGGCAACCGAATGCATACCAGTCATTTTTCAATAAGGGTAACAAATTTGAAAAGCTGGTAGAGAATAATGTATGATTATCAAATAGTATTACGCAAACGATTGCGTAGAAATTCATCTAAAAACTAGGAAAAATGTTAAATTCTATTAACTTTGTGTTAACTTATGTTATTGTTAACACTTATTTAAACCCACTGCAATGAAAAATGTCAACGTTTTTGCTTGGCCACCCCCTTCTTTATCAGCCAGCAGAATACCTATATACTCTTTTGATCGGAAAAGTCTGCATGATATTTAGGGAGAATCGACCTTTTCACTTTATCAATTTGAACTTTTAATACACCTGTCCATTTCTCAGTTTTAATCACTTTTAAAAAGATTTTTAAACTTAACCGGATAGCAGTGTCTTGCTATCTATCTGGTTATCAAAAAAACTAACTATGCCCACACGCTTCAAACTGTTGCGCATTCTCGGCTGTATACTGGTACTGCTTGCGGGATGCGTTGGAGCTTATGCTCAGGATCGTACCATATCCGGAAAGATCACGGATAACAAAGGAGATGTAATTCCCGGTGTAAATGTAAACGTAAAGGGGAGCAGGACTACAACCACATCTCAGCCCGACGGGGTGTATGCTATTCAGCTTCCTGCCGGTTCCAATATACTGGTATTTTCAATGGTTGGCTATGTTGTGCAGGAAGTGCAGGTGACCGGTGATGACCTTATGAATATAACCATGCAGGAAGACGCCCGTCAACTTGAAAACGTAATTGTAACTGCATTGGGTATAGAAAGAAATACCAAGGCGTTGCAGTTTTCCGCCACCAAGGTGGATGGAGATAATTTTAACCAGGCCCGTGAAAATAGCACTGCCAATGCTTTGGCAGGAAGAGTAGCGGGGGTAAACGTTACGAAAATAGCTTCCGGACCGGGAGGTTCTTCGCGTGTGATCATCAGGGGAACAAAAACCCTGGGTTCCACCAATAACCAGCCGTTGTATGTAATTGATGGTGTCCCTATGGACAATACGAACCATGGACAGTCAGGTATGTGGGGCGGCGGCGATATGGGAGATGGTATGAGCAGCATTAACCCGGATGATATAGAATCAATGACGGTATTGAAAGGCGCCGGTGCGGCGGCACTCTATGGTTCGCGGGCGGCTCAGGGGGTTATTTTGATCACCACTCGGAGCGGAAAAGGCTCGAAAGGACTGGGCATTGAGCTGAACTCAAACTATGTAATGGAATCTGTAAACAATGTTACAGATATGCAAAAGGACTATGGTAACGGTGGCTACGTAGGAGCTTCAGGCGTTCCCGCTGCTCAATGGGTGGCAGAGGTTCCTGCAACCTTAGATGACCATTGGAACAGGTGGTGGGGAAATAACGGGTGGGGACCGAAAATGGATGGAAGACCCACCGTGCAGTTTGACGGCATTACTCGCCCTTATTCATATGCAGGAGATAACTGGAAAAGATTTTATGAAACAGGAAATGCATTTACCAATTCCGTTGCTTTAACCGGTGGTAACAGCGATCAGAATTTCAGGGCATCTGTATCTAACCTTAACAGCAATGGTGTTGTTCCTAATTCCCGTTACGACAGGGTAAACGCATCACTGTCCGCCAATTCCAAGCTCGGAAAAAGGATCAGGGTAGATGCCAAAGTAATGTACACCAATGAAAAAGTGAAGAACCGACCCAATCTTTCCGATGCGCCCGGCAATGGTATCAATTCCATGTATTTTATACCCAATGATGTGGATGTGAGAAATATGATTGGCGATCCGAACAAGCCCGGCGCCGTACCTTCCGGGGAAATGCAGCAGCAAATGGGTATTACCATTAAGGATGGAAAAATACCAGGAGAAGAATTCCAAAACTCCTATAACTTATGGACACAAAACCCCTATTGGGCAGCGTACCAGTATAATAACAGTGATGTACGCGACCGTGTTGTTACTTCCGGTTTAATGCGTTATGACATCACTGATTTCCTGTATCTCCAGGGCAGGGCCGGGATGGATTTTTCCACCAGGCGGGGCGCCCAGTTAACACCGGAAGGTACCGGTTATTTAAGAGGAGGAAGTATGAATGAATATGAAACCCGTACACGGGAAGTGAACTTTGAGGGTATGCTTGGCTTTAATAAAACCTTTGGAAAGATCGGCGTAAATACCTTTGTCGGCGCCAGCAGGATGCGCAGCACCTGGGAAAATTTAAACCTGAGCGCTACCGGTTTCAGCTTACCATTCCTTCCTGCCATTAGTAATACTCCACAAAAAAATTACGGGTACGGATATGCAAAAAGTGGTATTAATTCTTTATTCGGATCTGCCGAAATATCTTTCGATAACTACCTTTTCCTGACTGCCACGGGAAGACAGGAGTGGTTTTCGGTATTGAACCCTGAGAATAACGCCATTTTTTATCCGTCAATCGGGGGAAGCTTTGTGTTCAGCGATGCTTTTGAAGGTCTTCCGTCCTGGCTGAGTTTCGGTAAATTAAGAGCAGGTTGGGCGCAGGTAGGTAACGTAAGCTCGGTAGGCGCTTATTCAACTGCTGTAAGTTACCTGGCAGACCGTCCTCATTTGGGTTACCCGCTTGGAAGGTTTAACTCGCCTACTAATTTACCCAACACGGATCTTGTGCCTTATACTTCTACTGAAACAGAATTTGGAGTGGATCTGCGGTTCTTTAATAACCGGTTAGGACTGGAT
>CAKSVK010000125.1 GCA_934502905.1 uncultured Chitinophagaceae bacterium | reverse complement strand
GCAGAAAAAAGAAGGTTCCGGACCCTGGCATTGTTTTTAAGAAGCCTGGCGATGTCTTTTCCGGATAGTTTCACCGATGCATCCAAAGTAATCTTGTTGTCATACCAGATGCTGTAATCACAGGTGCCGCCACCCACATCAATACAGATGGAGCCATCTGTTTTATTGGCACGACTGACAATATCCGGAATAATATATTCGCTGGAGAAGTATTCGCCTGCAGAGATCCCTTCTGTTACAAACGTGGGTTCAATGTTTATGGTAAACTTCCCGTTTTCATTTGTGTTTACGGTATAGATATGTTGTGAATGTCCCTCTTTATTCATTTTTTTACTATCCACATAAATAAATTCACCGGGCTTCACTTCTTCATCACTTCCCTTCGCTTCGTGTATAAATGCCTGCAGGGTATCGGTCCAGCCCAGCTTATAGATCCTGATGCGTTCGCTGGTAAATGATTTGGGATAAGAACAACGGAATTCAATATTTCCTACTCTTTCCTGGATCAGGTCTACCATCAGTAGAAATATCAATGACTTCAGGTAGGAGTTGAGCTTATTCGTATCGTCATCCCATTTGATATTAGAGTACACATTATCGGGATAACGGCTGTCATTCGGGAAAAACAGGAAATGATCCAGCAGCATATTTTCCGTTACGCCGGCCTTGAACACCCGCAGCGTAGTGGGAATAGGCAGCCCCTGGTCTTCTGCCGGCACAAAGAACAATTGCGTGAACTTTGTTCTTTTGGGTTCATCGGCATTGAGTACCGAACGGAGATAGCGTGAAAATGCAAAATTCCATTTGGATGCATGTCCGTTGCTGTACTTAAAAATATTGGTATTGGATGTTCCCAGGTCTATGCCTACCAGACAGTCACCATTAAAAGGTTTCGTTTCTATGTCTGGGTTTTTTCCCAGCAATACAACACCAAACGGTTGCTCTCCGGCTTCCTTTGCTCTCAGCAGAATGCCTTCGGGGAAAGCATTGTAGCCGGAGATCTTCACGATCTCCGCCCTGTCGCGGTATTCGTTCGTTTCATTCTTTTGCTCCTTCCTGACAACTGTTATGTTCTTCTCGAAGTGCAAAGGTTCCATCACGAGGGCATCGGTATCTGAGCATAACATAAAATACTGGCACCAGAAGTCGCCGAGATAATTGGGGAAGATCTCCAGCACAGGAATGTCTGTTTCCACAATCTGTCCTTCACCGGTATTGGTAATAGAGTTCTTCAGGCGGTACACTTTTTTTACCTCCACATGACGGCCACCTTTAAGGGGCAATCTACACGTGAATGTGACCTTGCCTTCAGACTCGGTATACCGGGGTTGCAGCTTTTCTTCAATATCTACAGGACTGAAAAACCGGAGAATTTCTTTTCTGAAAGGAAGAACATACTGCGTGTTTCCTGCATTCAGAAATTTTTCCTTGCTGTTTAATATATGCCCGCTTCTTGCCTTTAAAAGTGTGTCTGATAAAAAGTACAGTTCCGGACGGATCCAGATCGCATCATCCTTGGACAGGTCTATGCGGTTAATGATCGTGCCGGAGGGGGCATTAAAAACAGTATTGATCAGTTGGGATATGTTTTTTTCTATCCCCGCCGGACGGATGGGATGCCATAAGATCCTGTCCTGCGCCAGTTGTTTTTCATCTATAACAACAATTTCTTTATACGCCGTGTTATTGCGTACAAACTGTAATGCATATTCGGATTTGTTTCCATCAACATTCCCTTTGTTGCTTTTAACAAGCGGCGTAAGAACCGACTTATAAATAGCGTAGCTGTTGATAAACGGCGCATGTGCCGCCAGCTCAATCGGCTCCTCGGCCATTTTGACCGTTTCTATGTCAATCAGGTTGCTGGCACTATACCCAAACTCCTGCTTGATCTCTGAAAGCCAGCTGTCCAATTGTTTGTTGATCTCCCTTGAGTACCGGTTGTCTCCGGTATTATCCCGCTCGGTAAGGGCATATTTGTTGAACTCTTTAATAAACCACTCCAGCCATTCTCCCACCAGGTCCAATCCTTCCGTTTTACCGGGCGGTTTCAAAAAGCCATCATCATCTTTCAGAGAAAACCTGATCTTTCTGAACTCTTTATTATAGTCTGCCGATGTGTATACCAGCGTTGCCGGAGAAAAGGCGCCGATAGGAATATTATCAAACTTGATGAGTAGAAAATCTGTCCAGTTATAGGCAGGTCCGTTTTTTTGAAGTTTGATCCCCCTGGGAGCAAGGTTCTTCAGTGCTGTGCCAAAGCTGTCGTTGTTAAGCGCCACAGGTGTTACCGAAAGATTGCCAAAGTCGGGGTTTACTTTATGCAGCGCCAGCAGGCTCAGCAGCCCCCGCCATTCCTGCACTACCCGCTTTCTGAGGGGGTGCTTTTCGGAGGTGAACGCGCCTAAAAAAGTAAGCGGCCTGGCATAAATATCCGGTATAGACGAAACACCCCTTGTTTGCGCCGTCTCATCCACTTCTATACCGTCACTCATTGCCTGAATAATCTGCCGGTCTTTGTTATCCCAAAGTGCATCATGCGCTGGTTCGCTGATGCTGGCGCCCGGCACCAGCTTGGGGAGAAATAAATGTTTTATGGCCATATCACATGCAGATTAACTATTCACTAAATTTTTTCTGTTAAATGAAGAAGAGAGGCTGTAAAAAATATTCAGATATTTACTCCCCGCTGTCATCGCATCACTCTGGATCAAAGCATCTTTTTGCTCTGCCGTCCTGAACTTATTGAAATTGTGCTTTGGAGCATCGCCCCGGGTCCGGATAACCTCTCCGATAAATGCAGGTGATGCTTCCGGGTCTCTCAGGCTAAGCTTCTTATTGGAGGGGATGGGGTCAGCCAGTATTTTGCTGCTGTCCACCAGCTTCACCTTATCTCCGTCATCAAGAGAACAGATCCAGTAGAGAAAGCTGCTCAAAAAGCTATCCGCTATTACATACAGCTCATTGTTATCCTGATGCCGTGGGTTATATATGGCAGATTCCTCTTTGAAGTTCTTCCTGAAATTTTCCGCATACCAGGTTTCGTCGGACGTCTGCTTATGTGTTTTTGCCAGTATATTCTTTCCAAACGTCAGGAATGAATAGGCGAAGATGGTGAAGTCTGCCAGACGATCCCTGAATTGCCTGGCATTGGATAACAGGGCGTCGCTGTTCCTGCTGATCGGGAAGGAAGTCCAGTCTATAACAGGGCTTTCCCGGCTGGCTATGAAATATTTAGGTTCTGTTGTTGCCTCTTTCGGCTGTTCAAAAAAATCAAAAGAAGCAAGCGCGCTGGAAATTTCAATATAATGTGGTTTGTTTTCCTGCTCGGAGCTGCCGGTGCTGAATTTGCCGACATTCTGCGAAAGGGAGTCGCCTATGAAATAGTACTGGTCGAAACCCAGTTGCTTATCGTTGTAATACTGCAGCGCTGCTTTGGTAGCAACCGGAAAATCGCTGTTGGTAACAAACATCGGTTCCTTTTCTTCTCCGTCTGCATTAAAGCTGAAATAGGGAAGCACCAATGCGCCGCCTAACAAGATCCGGCTTTTACCTTCGCCGAGCTTTGCATGCATGGCTTCATTGTATTTGAGCAGGGGCAGCGAACCCAGTGTGGGAAATCCCGCGGCTCCTGTTCCGCCAAATATCGATCCTACGACAAACACCCGCAGTTCATTTTCACCAAAGGTTTCAATACCGTCCCAGAGCAGCTTAAAGGGATACTCATTCATAGGCGGGTCAGACATTACCACCGATCCGATGGAAGGATGCCCGCGGAAGCCTCTTTCCAGGTCCGTCCCCAACTCTGCATCTGTAAACAAAACATTCGCCAGGTTGGCAAGCTCCGGGTTATTCTTCTTTAAATTGTCGTAGTTGATGTATTTACCCAGCGTGGAGTGTTTTTCTTCAAATATGCTCCATACAAAGGGTTCATTCCCCGGCGGAATAACGATCTCTGTCCTGAACGACGGGTTGTTACCCGTTCTCTCGAAAAGAGACCGCATTTTTGTGTAACGGGTGATCAATGATTTGGTCCTGGTAAGGTTCCCGTTCCCTTCATCCGGGTCAATTAAAAAAATGTGCAGCTTATCGGGTCCCAGACCTGCCGCGCAAAGATTCACTACAGACTCAACAACTCTGGAACCGGTTCCCCCGATTCCGATTAATACATTTTTAGGCATGGTCTAAATTTTATCTCCCAAAGGGAATATATTTTACAGTGCGTGGCGACATCAGGTAAGTTGTTAACCAGAACAATACCACCATCAGCACAAACAAAACACCAAAATAGGCACCGAACCACCTGGACTCTATTCCTTCAGTCATATTCATTACCACAATAACAACCGTCAATGCCGCGGCAAATACGATCTGCATCAGAAAAAGTACCCTCCATTTTGTTTTTGCCCTGGAAAGCTCACCGGCTACTTTCTCCTGGGCACCGTAGTAAAACCAATAGCAGGCGCAGATAATAGAAATTAATACCCCTATTCCAAAAATGAGGCGAAGCTCTCCTGCAAGCACAACCGGATCCTTTTCGGCAAGGTTAGGACTCTCCGAAAGTTGGGCGCCCATTAAAATGGCAAATATTACCCACAAAACTGCACCAAGTGTAATGGTGAGCACATAGTTGATCGGACTCTTGTTCATAAAAATGACGGTTATTTTTTTTCGAGTTGTATAAAAAATTTAGCGATTTGCGGCTGCCGGGTGGTATTGAAAACCGTAGAAACAGAGGCGAGCATTTTTTCAAGGTTAAGGGTCTTGTTTTCGTTCACTCCCTGCGCATAGGTATCCGTGTTCACTTCGTTTACCCATGCCGGCATTTTTTGCGGAACCGTATTATCCAGTGAAAGGTATATCGCATAAGAATAGTTTCCTTTAGGATCATTATTGGTGAGCTTGATCATCCCGGTTATTTCGTTGCCGTTCTGCGCCATTTCTGTTATCTGGATATCATTGCTGGCGACAGTGGAATCTCCGGTTTTTACATTTTTTTTGAAAGCAGTAACCTTTATGTTTCCCGGAGCTATTGCCGGCGTAAAGCCGGATAATGTTGTTTTCAGGGTCAGGTCCAGCTCTGCTTCCAGTTCCTTTTTTTCCGTACTGAATCCAAATACTGTCCCATGCTCCTTTAAACGACCAATCTTTCCCTGATTGTTATTGACGGTTCTGTTCTTTTTGTTCTTAACCAATATTACTTCGTAGGATTCAACCGGGTGATCAGTGAACAAAAGCAATTGTTCATTATTGACATAAGGCTTTGCCTTTAACGAAGCAAAGAGGCGGGAGATATTCTTTTTGTCTGCAAATATTAAAACATATACCGGGCGGTCGCCGTTCACTTTTACAGCGGGACTGACATCGCCTACTATACCATTAAAAGAGCTGGTTAAACCTATAATGCCGATTTCCACCTCAGGATTCTTTTTTATGCAGCTGTCTTTTATAGCGTTTACCACCAGGTTCACATCGCTGTTGTTGTAAAAAAAATCGGTGATCAATATGCTTACCCGTGAAGCATCTGTTGTTTGCAATGCGCCGGCAAAATTGGTTTGTGTGCTCAATTGCGGATCGCTGTATATAACAGGTGAGTTTTTGCCCGTAACAAATTCAGCCCTGGAGATAGGTACAACAGAGCGTCCATACTTAAAAAATTTTAAATCGGTTTCTTTCCAGGTATTTTGACAAACCGCTTCAATATCATCGATCAGGTGGCTGAAGTTTGTATTGTTTGCCGAAGCATATCCTTTCATGGATGTCGTTACATCAAGATATACATCTACTTCTATCTTCTCAGCGCCTTTATCCGCAATTCCTGTTATTTCTTCTTTTGAATAGTTCCATAGATCAGCCTGGGGGGCCTGCGAATCGCTGTTGCCACATGCGCTAAAAAAAACGGCTATAACCAACCATATGAAAATGGAATATTTAAATATAAATACAGATGCAAAGGCTGCATCCTGATCGGGCTTGGTCTTTATTTCCATGACTGATTGATTGTGAGGGGTTCCGGATTGTAAATATAAGAGATATCGATTAATGAAATTTCTAAATATATGAACTTTTGAAGGCTGAAGGAAAGAAATCACAGATTGTTAATGTGATCTTGGGAACAGCGTACCTTTGCCGAAAAATAAAAATGAGCACAGCAGCCGAATGGGATGGCGAACTGGAGAACGGCGACGGCGCCGAGGAGCGGTATGAGCGGATGTCCTTCGTGGTAGACAAGGGGCAGGAACCTGTACGCATTGATAAATTCCTGATCACGAAAATAGAGGGTGGCACCCGCAATAAGCTGCAGCAGGGTATCGAAAAGGGCTTTGTGCTGGTAAACGATAAGCCGGTAAGATCCAATTACAAGATAAAACCCGGCGATACGGTGGTGATGTATTCCGATACCTCTCCGGAATCAACAGAAATAGTGCCGGAACCCATGGATTTCGATTTTGTATATGAAGATGATGATGTAATTGTGATCAATAAGCCGGCCGGTATGGTAGTGCACCCGGGCTGCGGTAACTATTCGGGTACGGTAGTGAATGGTATTTCCTGGCACCTGCAGCAGCAAAACCCGGAACTGTCAGAAGACAGCCTGCCCCGTTTCGGACTGGTGCATCGCATTGATAAGAACACCAGCGGACTGCTGGTTCTGGCTAAAAATGAAAAAGCATCCCTGAAGCTGGCATCGCAGTTCGCGGAACATACTGTTGAAAGAAAATATGTAGCGCTGGTTTGGGGCGACCTGCCGGAAGATGACGGCACCATCATTGCCCATGTGGGCCGCCACCAGCGGTTTCGCAAGATCATGGATGCCTACCCCGACGGCGACTACGGAAAAGAAGCTGTTACCCATTACCATGTAATCGAGCGGTTTGGCTATGTGACACTGGTAGAATGCAGGCTGGAAACAGGTCGTACCCATCAGATCCGTGTACACATGCAGCATATAGGACACCCGCTGTTTAATGATGATACCTATGGCGGCGACCGCATTGTGAAAGGAACCGTTTTCACCAAATACAAGCAATTTGTAGATAACTGCTTCGAGCTGTGCCCGCGTCATGCCTTACACGCGCAAACCCTGGGATTCGTACACCCCGTCACCGGCAAAAGAATGCTGTTTGAAAGTAAACTGCCGGAAGATATAAAGGGGGTAATAGAAAAATGGAGGCGATACACCGGCGCGAAGGGAACGGAAGTGAGCTAGGGTGGTTGCAGGTTTCAGGGGAATAACCTGGTCGCGATTCATCTTTGGAGAACATGGGTTATCTAACACCTCCAACTTCCAACAGCCGGAATTTTTAGTAAATATGTCGCCAGAGGCAACAACACAGGGGTATGTGGCGTCTTCGTCACGCACAGCGGAAATGGTTTTATATCAGGCCTGGAACACAGGCACAAGACGTATCAAAAGGACAAGGCTTAAAAGAAAGAGGAGAGGTCATACCCTCTCCCCCAATAATAAAGAAGATAATATGAATAAAGACGACTGCTAATTAAGCTTTATCTCTATCTTTCCTTCTTCAAAACTTTGGATCTGGTTTTCCGTAAAAATATCCTTTGATTTATCCAGAAGCAGCTTTAATAAATCTTCTGTTTTACCGCTATGTGCAATTTTTAGCGAGGAGGTCTCCGCATTAAATGCCATATCAGAATCTGTCACACATTCACAATCAAGAGCATTTTTCTGTAATGCCTTTAATTTCATAAAGGTTATTCCAACGACCTTAATCGTTGTGTTGAAGGCAGTGGCTGTTAAATCAGTAGTTTTCTTAACTTCAGTGGTAGCTTTTGAAACTTCTTTTTCATCTTCTTTCTTGTCTTTTTTCTTGGGTAACAAACCTTTCGCACGATTAAGAAGAGCTTCCGCCCTGTCTGCCTGGCTCAGAACATTGTTTGCCTTATTAATGGTGTTGTCTACCTTATTCTGCGAGGTGGCTGATACAACACAGAAAAGCAGCACAAACGCAGTGATGGATATATGTTTCATGTTGTGAAAGTTTACTACTTTATGGATAGTGACCGTGCATCAGATCATGCTCAATTCCCCGGCGTTACTTTAACCTTTACTCTCTGCAGTTTCTCATGCTAAGCTTTGTGCGCAAGCAAGGGGCACTGCGGGATTTTCACCGGATAAACCTGATGACGAATGTAACATTCGTTTACCTTGGAGATTGTACCTATGGTAGGTATATTCATCATTCTTTTTTTATATCAGTCCCGCTTTTTTAAAGTACAACGATGCTTCTTTTGCCGTCCCGAATCTTTGCTGTGAAAAAGCTTCAGCCTTTTTTAATATCCGTTTGTTATAAGTATTCACTGTTGTCTTTTCAATTTTAAACGCTTTTCCGATCATTTCGCTGGTACAGTTTTTTTGCTGCGCATATCTTTTCAATATTCTTGATTCCTGCATCGAAAAATCAGTATGGTCTGTAAATTTTTTTCGCACAAGCGCAAGCAACTTTTCTGCCGTATAAATGCTGTGCTCGCTTCCCGGGTATAGACGGGTGTGATAAATTTCATTACTGAATTCTTTTATCACATTAAAGTAACAAAGGTATTCTGTCATCCTGTTCTCTTTGGTTAACTGGAATGGCGCACATTCACGTTTGCAACAGATGTATTTCCCGTTTTTATGTTTTAATGCGATAATAGTAGCACAAACAGGCTGCATAAACCGAAGGCTGATTTCATTATGCATAAATAGCTCCAGTAAAGCCAGGCTGTAATAACCTTCTACAGCGGCATGTGCCGGGTGGATTATCTCCAGGTAATCCCTGAGTGAGAAATCCGAATCAGCATATCCCAGCCACCGGGCAACACCATTACAATGCACAATTCTGTTTTCCACCAGACTTATGGAGAAATAGATATTTTCACGGTGTATTTCTTCATCCAGATGCCGCAATGTGGTCTGCTGCTCAAAATCAGGTACGGAGGGTTTGTAGTGATCTCCGGGCAGGTACGTGGTTAATAGCTCTTCATGGGTTATGGCGATAGCGGGCAATATATATTTTGAAACCTGAAACATTATGGAATATGGCTATAAGCTTAATAGCCATTGCTTACCTGCTATCATCATCCTGCGGGAGAAAATTATTGTACCAATATGTAAAACTCCGGCTATTGCAGGAACCATGTTTTTTGCGCATGGGCGTTAACATTGTGCTTATTAACGTGTAAGGGTCATTGTAATGGTCACCGCCCCCTTACTATTCTGATACTTAAAAGTATGTTCGTCCAGTTGCAGTATTGCATTTTCATATTCCCCATCGCTACCCGCAACCCTTTCATCATCCGTAAACGTATTGCCGTCATCGGATATCGCCCACTTTCCCACAACATCATCATCCAGGTCCTGGTAATCACATAACAATCCTATATCAGCTTTCCATGTGCCATCGGACAGGAATGTGAAGAAATCATCTTTTTCGCAGGGTAGTTTACCATAGGAGTCGGTTTCTGCAATACCCTCTTCTCTAAAGTCATAAGCCGGGGAAAATGTCATCTTCGTCAATTTCCACTTTCCGGCCAGTAACCCTTTCCGCCCGGCATTTGCTGGCCCGGGATCATCATTATCTTTTTTGCACGCAGTAGCAACCGTTATAAATAAAACCAGGCAGAAGGCTGTTTTTCTCATATTGTTTGATCTTAAGTGATGAATATACCTTTCTCAGGCTGTATGCCAGCATGTGACACGTTGCAATAGTAATGCTATAGCTTAATAGCCGTTACCTGACAGTTATCATCACCTGCAGGGGAAATTATTTTACCGGGGGGGAAGCCCCGTGATGCTGCTCACAAATCTGTAAGTGTCCCGTTTCATTGGCCTAAACAGCTATAACAGCGGCCAGTCCGAACGGCTTCGACCGGCAGGCCTGGAATAAAGATCCGTTGCATATGGAGTTTTGCCGGAATATTATTGTACCAGTGTAAAACCAGCCCAATAGTAGGGTGTATATTTTTTACGCATGGTTTTTTGCGTAGTAAAAAATGCTTCACGGATGGTTTTTCCACCCAACCAATGGATATAAAAAGTTTCCATAAATTCGGCTGTTTCTTTGTCCGACACCTGCCAGAGACTGGCCATTACATAGTTTACTCCTGCCAGCTTAAATGCCCTTTGCAGGCCGAAGACCCCTTCATTACCTTCTATCTTCCCCAAACCCGTTTCACAGGCTGATAAAACAGCCAGTTCTGTATGGGGCAATTGCACCGAGCTTATTTCCAATCCGGTCAGTATGCCGTCATCTTCACTTAATCCGGCTTTGCCTTTCCAGCCTTTATTGCCACCGGCCATTACCAGCCCGCAACGTAACAGGGGATTATCTGAAGCCTTAAACGGCACGCCGGCATTATCTGCCCGGGTGGAAGTGTCAGGTAATGTAAAGCCATGGGTGGCAAAGTGTATGACCTCCGGTGAATTATTGCCGCCCATGTTCCTGAATGCCGCTTCCGTAGCATGATCGCCGGTGAAAACAACGGATTGCTTTTGTAAAACTTCAGCATCCTTTTTTATAGTATTGATCTCTTTTAAGGTATTGGGTAAAAAGGGAAAGGAATCTGTGTCGGCACTGCGATTTCCACGGTACGCTTTCGAATAGATAACCGAAGGCGTTTCACCGGGCTGGCAGTTGTAATTGATGCCGCCAAACAGGGCTATCGAAACGGGCGCCGGCAGCCGGGTTTCTTGTAAAACTACCTGCCGGGTAGAAGTAAGTTGCA
>CAKSVK010000124.1 GCA_934502905.1 uncultured Chitinophagaceae bacterium | reverse complement strand
GCCTGTACTTGGTACTGGAGCCACGCCTTGGAGATTCGTATGGCCATTTAAACTGGGTTACATTTTTTTTGGGGTCAAACAAAGGACCTGCTTCTAGCAAACAAACTTTTACCCCTGCTTTGGCGAGCATATAAGCTGCCATGCCGCCACCTGCACCGGAACCTACAATAATGACATCATATTTCGTGGGGTTGGTCTTGATCTGGAAATCTCCCATAATGATTTAAGAATTAGAATGATTGTTCTTTAAAAGTGTGCCTAAAAATAAGATTTTATCCCTAACCAAAAACAGCTTTTTGTATATTCAATTCAAATCCTGATTTTTCTAATGATCGTCAATCTAAATTTGACATATGAAACTGGTAATTGGCGTTGATATCGGAACGACGAATATTAAGGTGATAGCGTGCTCTGCAGGCAGGAATACGGTTTACAGGGCGGAAATAGCCTGTGAAACGATCCAGGAACGCCCCGAGTTATCTGAGCAGGATCCTGTTGCTGTTTTACATTCCGTTAACAAGTTGCTGAAGGAAGTTTTTTTGCAAATACCTGCCGGGGAAATAGCGGCGGTAAGTTTTAGCGCCGCAATGCATAGTATTATTGCAATGGACGGGGAAGGAAATCATCTGACCCATGCCATTCTGTGGGGAGATACCCGGAGCTACAGAGAAGAAAAAGAATTGAAAGCGTCCGGGGAAGCCGACAGGCTGTACCAGAGAACGGGTGTACCGCTCCATCCGTCCCTGCCACTCTGCAAGATCATCTGGCTGAAGCGAAACCGGCCGGAAATATTTGATAAAACGAAAAAGTTCATATCGTTGAAGGAATATATATTCCTGAAGTTATTTGGGGTGTATGTGGTAGACTATGCCATTGCCGGGGCAACCGGCATGTTGAATATCCATCATCTCACCTGGGATGAAGAGGCGCTGGAAGCAGCGGGTATATCTAGCCGTTATCTATCTGAAGTTGTGCCGTCAATACATGCCGAAACAGTGATGCTTGAGCCGTTCAGAACTGAGCTGGGGTTGGCAAAGGACATACCTTTTGTTATAGGATCCAGCGATGGCTGCCTGGCAAATATCGGTACGGGTGTGTTGGATGAAACCAAAGCTGCGCTTACCATTGGCACCAGCGGCGCCGTACGTACTACGCTGAAGCTACCTCATGTAAATGCTGAGCCTTCGCTATTTTGTTATGCTGTTTCAAAAGACCTGTATGTAAAAGGAGGCGCTGTTAATAATGGCGCATTTACGCTGCAATGGCTGATAGAAGACATTTTTAAGCAACCGCTTTCCAACGAGGTATATGCAGGCTTATTAAATGATGCGGCTTCCGTACCTGCCGGCTCGGAAGGATTGATCTTTTTGCCTTATCTCAAAGGAGAGAGGGCACCTGTATGGAATGCCCGTGCCAAGGGAGTATTGTTTGGATTGAACAGCCTGCATGAACAACGGCACATGGTAAAGGCTGTTTTGGAAGGAGTAGGTTATTCTCTGTATGATGTCTTTTGCGAGATGGCAGGCTCAGAGAAAAGTATCAGGGAAATATATGTCAGCGGCGGGTTTATTAAATCCAGGTTATGGGTGCAGGTGATCGCCGATATTTTCAATAAAACGATCGTCGTTACAGATGCTGCGGACGCGTCAGCAATAGGAGCGGCGCATATAGGGTTCTGCTTCCTCAATATTTCAGACGGAATGCAGGAACTTTCCGGAGAGGCTGCTGCCGGCCAGCGATTTATCCCCGACAGGATCAATCACGACATTTATATGCAATGTTTTCTGAAATACAGATCCGTGTATGCGGCTTTGAAAAATGAATTTGAGTAAGAAGGACTTTTGTCGAAAGTGGTCTGGCAAAGATCATATCAAGCGGTGATAACACTCAGCCCGGAGGCAGATAAAAATACTGAAATTGACAACAGGCATTTATGCCTTAATACGCAAACAATAAATAGCTGCAGATGAACAGAATACTCGTACCAACAGATTTTTCGGCAAATGCCAACAAAGCCCTGGATTATGCTGTTCATTTATGTAAGCAGCTGGGGGGAGAGCTGTATATAGTGCATGCTGTAGAGCTTGCCGACACATTGGTGGGCGACCGTACCGGCACCACAGCACACTATAATGATACCATAAAGACCGAGGCAGAATCCATGCTGAAACTTTTAAGAGAAAGTATTAGTGAAACGGAAAACATACCGGTATACACCGGCATATACAACAATGATGTTACCGGTTCTATCAATGAAGTGGTGCAGCATAAAATGATCCGTTACGTTGTAATGGGCACATTAGGAGGATCGGGGTTGAAAGAGAAAATATTTGGAAGTAAAACAGCCTCTTTTATTTCACAAACGCAGGTACCCATATTTGTTATTCCACCGGAGGCGGAATGGCAGGGTATACAAAATATCCTGCTGGCGGTCAGGGATTTTGAGAACCTGACTGCAAAAGCAAAACCTGCGCTAACGATTGCCGATAGCTTCAACGCGGTGGTTCAACTGGCGACCATTTCCGAAAAAGATTCGCCGGACCTGATGCTGACATTGGTACAGGAATGGGAATTGATGAAGTGCCGGCAGGAGATTCAATCGTCCTTTCCGGATATTACGCTCCAGACAATGGCGCTGAAAGGAGGGAGCATCACTGCTGCGCTGGAAGAATATACGAGGGGTGGTACAGACCTGCTGGCGATGTTAACCTATAAACGGAACTTTTTGACTTCCCTTTTTAAACCCAGCATAACAAAACAAATGTCTTATCAAACTAAAATACCTTTGCTGGTCATTCCGGTTGATACCAAAAATTAAATACATGTCTATATGAAAAAGATCTTCGTTCCATATGATTTTTCTGAAAATGCATCGAACACCCTTGTATATGCGCTGAAGCTTGCCGCATCTGCCGGTTTACAAATGACCGTCTTTCACGCGCTGGCTATTTCAGCTAAAATAATGGCGGCGCCCGTAACGGAAGATAAAAGAAAAGAAGTGATCAGTAAGGAGGAGACCGATAAAACACAGGAGCTGAAGCAGGAGGTGGAGATGCTTATGCAGGTGGCAAATGCCGGGCTGTCATCAGACAGGGTAACCTGCAAGGTGAATTTTGGTCCGATTGTAGTGGAAAATATCATCTATGCAGCGGAAGAGGAAGGTGCTGATTTAATAGTAATGGGCACGCATGGCGCCTCGGGGCTGAAGAAATTCCTTTTTGGCTCGGTGACATCATCCGTTATTTCCAAATCTTCCATTCCTGTGCTGGCTGTTCCGAATGAATACGTGTTTTCAGAAATAAAAAGCATTGCCTATGCATCTGACCTGGAAAACCCGGATGCTGAAATAAGCCGGATCCTTCCCTTTAGCCAGGCGCTTCATGCGGGGGTAAGAATACTTCATTATGATTATGGTTTTAAGAAGCAGGATGAAGTATCGCCATTATTAAATAAATATCCGGCAACGGAACTGGTGGTAAAAAAAGCAGATAGCAGCATTACGCTTCTAAAACAGATCAGGCAGTTTATCATGGAAACACACCCGCAATGGATCGTAATGTTCACCAGGGAGAGAAGCATGTGGGATAAGCTGTTCATGAGCAGCAAAACGGAAGAGATGGCTACCGCCCTGGAGATACCATTGCTGAGCTTCAGGAAAGAGGGAGAGGAGGGGAGCGGGAAGTAGTAAGATGGAAGTGGTAAGGATACAAGGTGTGAGATCCAAGATACAGGAAAGTTGAAGGATCTCCTGCTACCCGGCACCTGCGACTTGTGTGGGGTAACAGGTCCTGGGTTGTAATTTTTGAACTTTCAGATTCTTCTGTCTTCAAATTGGCTGTTATGCGAAAAAAGAGGCTGGTTGTCCTTAGCGGAGCAGGTATAAGCGCGGAAAGCGGTTTAAAAACTTTCAGGGATAGTGGTGGCTTGTGGGAGGGATACCATATTGAAGCGGTTGCCACCCCCCGTGCCTGGATAAAAGATCCGGAACTGGTATTGCAGTTTTACAACAGGAGACGGAAAAATGTGCTGGAAGCACAGCCAAATGTGGCACATACAAAGCTGGCAGCGCTGCAGTCCGATTTTGATGTACAGATCATCACCCAAAACATCGATGACCTGCATGAAAGAGCCGGTTCGGAAAACGTACTGCACCTGCATGGAGAAATATTCAAAATGCGGAGTGAAAAAAACGATGAGCTGGTTTATGAAATAAGATCGGATATCCGTCTCGGTGATAAAGCTCCGGACGGTGCCCAGCTTCGCCCGCATATCGTATGGTTTGAAGAGCCTGTGCCCATGATCGAGCCGGCGATTACATTAATGGGAACCGCGGATATCTTTGTTGTGATAGGCACATCCCTGGTGGTATACCCGGCAGCAGGATTGATAGATTTTGCACCTGTTTCCATTCCTAAATTTATCGTGGATAAAAAGATTCCTTACAGCTCATCGCTTCCAAATATTACCGCCATCGAAAAGCCTGCAACGGAAGGGATCTTTCAACTGGCCACCGAACTGGCCTTACTGAAATGAATATATATTGTTATTGTCCGGCCCTGACCCCATTTTTTATGAACCAGGTTTGAAAGCCGTCTACCCCGGCGCGCCACTCGTTCGCCTGCACCACCTGACAGCAGGCAGGGGCAGACAGTAACGGATAAGTTCAACTGCTTCTAACGGCACCTATCCCTACGCTATGACACTGGGCTTCGTTTATATATGTCAGTTAAAAAAATATGATCATAACAGGTCACAGTGCCAGAACTTTTTTGATATATGATATTGTATCACAAAACCCTTATAGCAACATGACATTCAATTCCAACTCCACAGGTTTCAGTATTTTCCACATTATTGTTATTACGTAAAAATGCGCGAATTGATTTTTTGCCGCAATAAAACCTCTTTAAATCCCGCTTAAACGAAATAACTGATTAAATTGGAAGAAAATTCTATCATACATAACCTTATCACCTTTATAGCGGCTGTTGCTTTCTTTGCACCTCTCGTTGCATTGATATCCAGGAAATTTCAAAAACACCCTTTCTTTTCCTGGTTTGCTTTCTATTGGGCTTTCAGCGGATTGGTAAACCTTGCTTTTATTATCCCGCTGACAACAAATAAGCAATATCTTACTATGATGTCCGATATCATCAATTTCGTGGATGGAATATTGGTATTGTTCATTCTCTACAAGACGCTGACCATAAAAAAGGTTAAGTCCGCAGCCGGTTATATTTTTATTTCTTTCCTTGCCCTCAGTCTTCTTGCAATTGCGATCGGTGGCTTTTATGAAACCGTGCCGGTTATAATAGGAACAGGTGTGGCGCTGAGCGTTATGCTGCTGCTGACCATCATTATATCGTACCTGGGGTCTACCAACAAAGACCATATCGGCAGCTCAAAGCAGCTTGTTTATTATGCGCTGCTTTTTGAATTCGGCATTTCCATCATTAATTATTTGTATTCCTATATATTCCCGGAGAAAGGTGTCTTTAAAGATAACCTCCTGATATATCACATTTCCATCATTGCTTCCACAACGCTGGCCAGTTTTGCCATTTTACTGAGTGTAAAAAAGGCTAATAAAAAGAAGGTGGAGGCCATAAAAGTGGAAAAAGAAGTGGAAATTCAATTCCTGTAGCTGCATAGCTGCTATTTCAGGAAGCTTATAATGGTGGTGTCCCTGGCATCCCTGTCATCATCATCTTTTACCCGCTGGCTTTCTCTTTTTCTTTTTAATGATTCCGGGTCAAATTCTGTTCTGAAAGAAATGCTTCCGCCGGCCCTGTTCCTTTTTCCGGTAGTAGACAAGGCATCGAAATTACTCCTGTAAAAAAAGCTGACGCGGAATTTCCCGTCGGCAGTGATCTTATATTCTGCTGTGACATCCGGCAGAAACAAAAAGCTTGAATTCTGACCGCCCAGCGCTGTTTGTGTTCCGCTGCTGACAAAATTAAAATCGCTGCCAAAGGATATAACGAGCTTGTCGTTGAGCAGGGATTTAATGAACTGGAAGCTGATATTATCCCGTGTAAGGTTGACCGTGTTGCCGATGCCGGCGCCGGTTCCTGTAGGATCAATGGAAGCGCGGGTATAACTGAAGTTCACGCTGAGTCCCGGATCGCGGAAAATACCGTAGAGAAGCGTTTTCAAGGAGCTGCTGAGGTAGCCGGAAATATATTCCGATATGGTATTGAAAGCAAAGGTAGCAGCATCCGTTTGCTGAACGTTGTATTGCCCGATAGGCGCAAAGCTCTTGAATACGATCAGGTAAGCTACCTGCTTATTCTTTTCGTTATCATCGTTATTGATCCTTTGCAGGTCGCCCTGCAGCCGCTGGCTGTTCCTTACATCGCTGTTTTGCGGCAACGCCAATTCAAAGAGGATATCGGGTTTCATCAGCTGTCCTGTAAGGGTACATAAAACATCCACATCCGTCCTGGCACTTTTTAACCTGCTTACTTCAGGATCCGCTGTCTGGCCCAGCTCTGCATACAGGGAGCTTAGCTTCACATCAGAAGCCGCATATTTTGCTTTCAGCCTGATCTCAGCATCGTAGGGATCCCCATCCCATCTTATAAAACTTCCCTCGTTGGGAAGCAATACAAAAGGTTTTTTGAATATTTCCTGAAAGCTGAAACGATAGAATCCTCTTTCAATATTGTATCTCCCGTTCATGGTGAACGGTGTGTTGGTTCCAACGCTCATGCGGAAATTTCCATTACCTGTTGCTTCAATAATGTCTCCTGTTACTTCATCTAAAACCATAAACAGGCGGGCATAATTATTTGCAGTGAGGTTCAGGTCAACATTCATTTCTGAAGATGCCTTGCCGATGGAGTCAAAGTTCATCTCCCGGCCATACTGCTTCCATATGATATAATCTGCATTTGCACTTTCCTTGGATGAAGCCGAAGTAATGTAGATATTGGAGCTGTCCACTGTTTGTCCTGTGATGGACATCCGCATTTCATCCTCCGGTCCCCGCAGCCTGAAGTTGACCTTGCCGATGGCGTTACCGTAAAAGGTATTGTTATCGGCGCGCGTGGTATTCAGGGCCAGGATACGGTTGCTGTTAATGGTGAAATCGTATTCAAACCTGCCGAAATTGGTATGCTTCAGGTTGCCTGTAAGAACAGCCGTGTTGGGAGCCAGCCGCGTTTGCTTATGCAGCGTGTCCTTCAGGATCACTGTACCGAAATTGATATTGCCGGGTGTGAAAGTTAAAACAGCTTTATCAAATTCATAGTATACCTGGGTGTATAACACTTTAAGTCCGCCATCACTCAACTGTATGGTGCCGGTATAGTCCGGGGAACGGGCATCACCACTGATGTTGATGTCGCCCGAGGCATAACCCTTAATGTCGCCAAACACGGTGTTGAGGTACTGTTCCAGGAAATGGACATTGGTACGTTCAAAGTTTGCATGGGTATTGATGGTATGAGTAACGGAGTCCACTACATCGTAGCTGCCGGCAATGCTGAATTTGTAGTTGTCGTTCTCTGATATCGCTTCGTAAATGGCTCTTTTATTTTCATTATCCCAGGCCCCGGTAATAACGACCTGTCCTATCGAGTCATTCTCAAGGCGGAATTGTTCCGCTTTCAGGTTTGCAGAGATATGCAGGCTCCTGAAAGCGTCTTCAATGATAACGTTTCCGGTTACCATTCCTTCCATTTTGGGTTCGGCTACAATAAAAGGAAGGAAATCCCCGATGTTCAGCTTCTTCATTTCAATAACAATATCGTCCCATTTCCCTACATCGGAGTGGCGGCTGACTATCGACAGCTCCTGCTCCCCGTTCGAAAACTTGATGTTATCCGCCTCAATATGCGACCGGCTCAGCGTAATTTCTCCTCCATCGTCGATACGCCAGGTTTTGTTGTTAAGCACAATGCTGCTGGGGTCAAAATGTACCTTAATGCCGTCCGGCAGGTTTGTGATCAGGGCAGACAGCTTTGCATCATTGATGGTTTGGTTGGCGGATGTGCTGATATTAAGCTGCGAAACATTGTTGCTGGAATTAATGGAAATGATGCTGGAAGGGAACTGCAGGCTGTCATTAATGGCAGTGGTGCCAATAGCGCCCGTAAGCTTCAGCGAGTCCATATTGCCCAGGCCGGTCAGCCTGAAATCGCTCACGCTGGCATTTTTGTATGATGCGTACGGGATCATGGCGCTGATCGCCATCAGGTTGGTGCCGGAATTCAGGGAACCTACCACCGTGCTGTTATTAAAGCCTTTTAAGTGGGGGTTGATCAGGGGAAGGTACTGGTCAATGTTTTTTACGTCCAGCTGGAATAGAAGATTCTGCACAGATATTTTCCGGTCGGGGGGAGGAATATAGGCAGGATAATATTTATTCAGAAAACCTTTTACCGCGTCGGGCAGCTCTTTGATCTTAAAATCACCGACCATATAGGCGGAAGCCTCCGTATTCTTGAGGGTCAGTATCTTTTGACCGTCTACTTCCTGCGAATTGAACGTAAGCGTATCGAACACGTAGGTATCGAAATCACGGGTAACAGCCACATCAAACAAATTAACGGAGCCATTGAAATTGTCGATATCATCCCCCACGAAGTTCATATCAAATTTTCCGATTACTTTGATGTCTTCTTTGGCGAAACCGAGTGTTCTAAGGTTGCTCCGCTGGATATCAGCAAAAAAGTTGAAGACCGGTTTGGATCCGTTAAAGTCTATTGCACCTTCCAGTACGGCCACCGCGTTCGGGTCGGCCACAGATACCTTCCCCTTAAAAAGCTTTTGGGTCATTCTTCCGTTCACGGAAATATCCCGATAACTGTAATGGTTGTAGTCAAGTTTGGAAAACATTCCCTCCAATTCGGAATCCATGGACATGCTGGTAAATCCTTTCCCTTTTATCTTTCCATCGAAGGATATCTGTCCCAGCTTATCCACCTGCATCAGCCTTCCTACCTGGAAATTGTCTGTGCTTATGGTTCCGGAATAGGCAGGAATATTGTTTGCAGACAGTTTAAGATTCAGATCAGTGGTAAGAGAACCCAGGTTGGTCTGAATGGTTCCGTTGGTTACAAAGTTTTTCAGGTAACCGGCAAAGCTTCCCTTGTATCCTATATTTGTCAGCTCTTCCAGGTGTGGCTCTTTTACGTGTGCCAGGTCGGGGAAAAATTTAACCAGGTCGGTGTAGCTGGTGTGCAGGTCTGCAGACTGAAGATCGAAATGCGTGGAATTGATCTCCGGCAATCCTTTGATGCGGATGCTGCCGGCAAGACGGGTATTGCTATCGGATTTGATCACGAATTTTTTGGCAGTAAGATCGCTCACAGGACCGGATACATACCCATCAACGGATATCAGCTTATTCCAGTTTTTTAACGCAGGTGCAAAATAGGCGATGTCCCTGCTGTGTATCTTACTGCCCGCGAATCTTCCCCTCATCTCAACGTTATCAACATACCGTACCATATCCCAGTTGAAATCCTCGTAATGCATGGCATAATAGTCTCCCAACGTGCTGCGGGGTGTTCTGATCAAAAGGGAATCAAATATCATGGCCCCCGGCTGCATCCTGAACTTCGACCGAAGTTCGTTTACGACGAATCCGGAGCGCTCTTTGGTACTCAGCACTATCCGGGCGGTAAGGGTATCGTGGTCTAACCTGACATTTTTTGCGTTGCCTGATATAGCAAAAAAGTGAATATTCGCATCGTCGAAATAGCGGTAGGCCTCGCGGTCTACCTTTTTATCTCCCTTAAAAGCGCCATTGCTGATAACCATTTCCCTGATATTCAGGGCCCAGTTCCCCTCGTTGAAGGGAATGGTATCATTCGCCTTATTACGCACAGTGTTCGTTCTGGGCCTCTTTGCAGGATAATCATAGACACGGACGACCGGTTCATCTATGTTCAACCGTGCAATATGCGCGAACTTACCCGTAAAGCTGATGCTGTCTGCCTGTAAACTCAGCTCTTTCAGGCCTATTGTAATATTCTGACCACGCCATTCGTCCACTTCATTGTATTGTATATTCCGCAGCAGCACTTTATTAAGATAATACGATGTCCTGCTTTTTCCACCTGTTCCGCCCGATCCGGAAAAATAACCGGATAAAAAGTTGTAGTTCCATACTGAGTCTGTACGATTGAAGTTCACCACCACACCGTCCATCGTTACATTGTTGATCTCTGCTTTCTCCCGTATAAAAAACAGGTTGGTGATATTGACACGGATCTTTTCTGCATAAATAAGCGTATCCTGTTTCTTATCCTCAACATATACGCCTTCCAGGTTCATCCTGTTGAACAGGGAAAAGCTTACCCGGTTTACAGTGATCTTCGTACCCAGGTCTTTTGAAAGGTAGGCAGACACATTTTTTACCAGCCATGTTTGTATTGGAGGTGAGCTGACCAGTATTGCTGTCAACACGATCAGGAAGAGAAAAGACAGCAGGGTAATTCTAAATATTTTAAATGCAGTTTTCAGGCTGGACAATTAATGTGTAAAAATAAGTAAACCATTGTTATATATCGAATTTCTGCAACATCACTTCAGCGAAATTTGCATTTTTCTACCAGGTTACAAATCTCAAAACTTTATTACAATATAAAAACTCATAAATTGTTATTTTCTTATAAATTACGATATGAAATATGTGTTTTTAACAATAGTATTTTTTACCGGGTTCCTGCTGGCCGGGCCTGGAACTTTACAGGCTCAGCAGGCAAAGAAGCGTGATTTTGTGCTGGTCGTTCACGGAGGAGCCGGCACAATTCTCAAATCTGATATGACGGATGCCCGGGAAAAGGAATATAC
>CAKSVK010000123.1 GCA_934502905.1 uncultured Chitinophagaceae bacterium | reverse complement strand
GATAAGAAGAAAAATGAAATTGAACAAGATATAATAAAATTATCACGTCATAATTTACTAAATTTGCTACATCTTTGTTTAATATTAGAAAACCGACAAGGTTTAATAGGAATTGAACGCCCATGTTTAATAACTTAACAGGCACAATAGCTTATTAGCCGCATAAAATTTAAACTATTCGATATGGCCACACCCCGCGAAAGATTGGTAGAATCGCTTAAATTCCTGAAAGAATTACAGGATAACGGTGTTGTCGGTATCCATACCGATGAAATGCCCAACAGGAAATATAGGGAGATACTGCTTAAAAACGGCTTTATCAGTGAGGTGACAAAGGGATGGTACATACCTACCGATCCTGCTGAAAAGGAAGGTGAAACCACGTCCTGGTACAGTTCTTATTGGGAATTTATTGTAAAGTTCTTAAATCACAAATTTGGCGATGACTGGTGCTTGTCAGCAGATCAGTCGCTGCTCATCCATGCGGGAAACAGTGCAGTACCTCAACAGTTGATGATACGTTCACCACAAGGAAATAATAACCCTACGCCCTTACCGCATAACACATCCCTGTTCAATTTAAGGACTAGTATTCCACCAGCGGATCAAACCATTGTAACCAATGGAATCAGGATGTACAATCTGCCGGCTGCATTGGTTTACAGTTCACCAAGCATTTATATAAGGAATGCAATAGATGCTCGCACAGCCCTTACGTTGATAAGAGATGCGTCGGAGGTATTGCCTATCCTTTTGGAAAACGGGCACACCACATTTGCGGGAAGATTAGCAGGTGCTTTCAGAAATATTAACAGGGATAAAATAGCCGATCAGATTGTTGATACTGTTAAGCAGGCCGATTACGATATACGGGAAGAAGATCCTTTTGAAACCAAACTGAACCTTAATCTATCCTCCCGTGAACGCTCTCCTTATGCAAACCGGATCAGACTCATGTGGCAACAGATGCGTGAGATTATTATTTCCAGCTTTCCCAAAGCTCCCGGCATACCCGATGATTCACAAGCCTACCTGAAGGATGTTGACGACATTTACATAATAGACGCTTATCACTCCCTCTCAATTGAACGGTATCGGGTGACACCGGAACTTATCGAACGAGTAAGCAGCGGCCAGTGGAACAGTAAAGCGCATGAAGAAGATCGCAAGCAACGGGATGCTATGGCTGCCAGGGGCTACTACCAAGCCTTCCTGCAGTTGAAGGAAACCATTACAGCCATACTGAAGGGAGCCAATTCCGGGAAGCAGGTAGACAAAGATCACTCAAAATGGTACAGGCAACTATTCGACCCAAGCGTTACCGCCGGGCTTTTAAAAGCGGCGGACCTTGCAGGGTATCGCAACCATCAGGTATATATCGGGAACTCCAAACACGTTCCTCTGAACGTGGATGCTATGAGAGATGCCATGCCCGTTCTGTTTGAACTATTGGAAGAAGAACCTGAGCCATCGGTTAGGGCAGTATTGGGTCATTTCATTTTTGTTTTTATTCATCCGTACATGGATGGTAACGGACGAATAGGGCGGTTTCTGATGAATGCTATGTTGGCTTCGGGTGGATACCCGTGGACGGTTATACCTGTGGAAAGGAGAACTGAATATATGCAGGCATTGGAGCAGGCAAGTGTAGGACAGGATATAACTTCGTTTGCCACTTTCCTTGCTTATCTGGTCAACGAGCGGTTAAAAGGGAAAGTCGTGGCTAAGTTGCCTGACGCTAAGTAGAAAGGCTACATCCTATTTCGTAGTACTCCTACAGCATGTTTGCGGAGCAGATGAACACTTTCAGCCTGATAGTTCTCATTACTTTTTGCTTCTATTTCCTGCGAAGATTTCCTGCTTTTAGTCAATAAGCTGATAGCTGTACTCACTGTTGTGCGATGAAGTTTTTCACCGTTGAACGTCAAGTTATCGGGGAACAGTGTACTTACGATTTTTCTTTTTTGTATAACAGTTCCATTTTGAAACAACTCTTCTAAATTCGACAATTTGGAAATAGGAAGATTCCATAGTAATTCCATATTGTCTGAAAATGAAATGGATGTTTGTAGTTTTATTTCAATATCAGTCATTCTTTCATTGGCTTCTGACTTAATGGTACGATAGTCTTCGCCTTCAATTTCTCCACGCAGCAATAATTCACGAGCCTTTGAGAGCCGGTGCTTTATCTGATCCAGTTGAGCCACCAGGCGTTTCTGATCTACCTTCTCAACACGGTTTACATCCATGAAAGTAGCTGTAATAATTTCCCTAAACAGTTTAAGTTGCGGAACATTACGAACTTCATTCCCGATGGCTTCCACCATTAAATTGTTTGCGTCATCTGCTTTATAACGTACACCGCATTCGGAACTGCAATGATAGTAGTGATAGTATTTGTTTCTTCCTTTTGAAGCACTGCCGGTTAAAAACCTTCCACAGTTAGGGCAAATCAAATAACCTCTTAATGGAATGTCATCCTGTGCAATTACCTTTTTACTTACCGCTTTTCTCTTTCTGCCGTCCAGCACATCCTGCACATCAAAGAATAGTGAAGCGGTAATAATTGGTTCATGTTGTCCCTGTACAAGTTGACTTTGTTCATCTTTGTGCTGAGGAACGAAAATCAATCCGCAATAAATAGGGTTTCTTATCGCTACCCAAAAATTATTCTTGCTACATTTCAATCCTCTCTCCCTGGCTTGCTTCCAGATTTGTTCTGTGTTCAGTTTATTGCGAAAGATTTCTTCAAATGCCCATTTCATGATTTTAGCATCCTGATTTTTCGGCGCAATATATTTCTTGCCATCTTCCGTAATTCTGTTTACATAACCAATCGGAGCTGTCCCCATCCAGCGCCCTTCCTTTTTAGCACGGCGCATACCATTAAATACATTTAAGGCCCTTCGGTCATTCTCTACCTCCGGTGCTGCGAGGTAAAAAGCCAGCATCATTTTATTTTCAGGGATAGATAAATCCAATGGTTGTTCTACTGCCTGCGGCTCTACTCCGAGATGCCTTAAAAGACTAATCATTTGATAAGCATCCCCGGCATTCCGGCTAAACCTATCCCACTTTGTAAAAAGAATTAAGTCTGAATGTCCCCTTTGCTTACGCAAATCTACCAGCAGGTTCTGCCAGGCAGGTCGCCTGAAGGTCTTTGCAGAATGGTCTTCAAAAATTACTTTGCGTATTTGAATGTTGTTGATGTTACAATACCTACGCAGCCTTTCCTCCTGATCCCGTTGGGAATAGCCTTTATCTGCCTGCTCGTCTGTACTTACCCTGATATAAAGGTCTGCAATTTTCATAGCTGCTTTTTTACTTTACAGTCTTTGTTACGATTTCGGCGTTGCAATGCCGCATGCTTATGTATTGCTCAACTACTATGTTTGCCATGCTATATAAAAAGTCGAGTATAATCTGTGCTTCTTCGATATTGACATCAATTCCATCTTTACGCAAAATTTCTATCGCCTTGTCTGGAGTGATCCTCATCAACACTTCATCTTCCATCTCACACCTCCTTTTTAGATGACAAAAGCCCATTGCGGGCTTTTGCAAAACTTTCCAAATCACTTTTCTATTTTAATCGCTTCTTTCAGCAAAATAGATTTTGCTTCCCTTCATACGATTAAAAGACGGCTCATACCTTATATAACCGTATTCGCTTAGTTCTCTAACGCATTTGTGGTAGGTGATAGCAGAGGATAATTTTGCAATGCTTAATATCTCATGACTAAAAACCTGGATAGGATTGGCAAAGTCATTCTGTATGCGATACTGTAACAAAGCCGCATAAATGCCTATATGAGTAATGCTGATGCGGGCATCAGTCCCTATGGCTTCAAAAAAATCCGACAAGTAATACAACCTATCCATTGCTCACGCCTTTTATTACCCTATTCTCATTCCGTTCTTTTTTGCGTGATTTTGTTGCTGCTCATTGACCTTATGCGTCACTTTCATGGCATCCATTGTTTTATTTCCCAATGCTGTATGAAGCGTTATTTTCCTGGAATGCTCATCGTAAATATTTACTGATTTAAACTGCGGATTAGCTTCAATATAGAAGCGTTGTTCATTTCCATCCTTCACAAAGCTCACCGACACACGGTTTCCATTTTTTAATTCCGATTGCAGCTTATCTGTTTCACCTTTATTGAGCAATTCCTTTAACGGAAGCTGTTGCAAAGCCTTTTCAAGATCGTAGCCGTAATCGGAGTGGAATTGCTTGATTCGGAAATTTCCGTTTGGGTCTTTGTCGTTAAAATCAAGCTGCATCCAAGTTCCGCTGCTCTGGATGCAGCGACCGGATAAAAGATTATAGCACTCCGTGGCGTTTACATTATTACCGTTACGCATGGTAAAGTATTGCTGCCGTTTTTCATCCGGTTTGGATTCATTATACAAGGTTGTTTTATACCCTTCAAGCTGGTATGCACCGGATTGATCTTTGGCGAACGATAACTGGTGATCTAACCTTTCTTTATCATTGAGGTAATAGGAAACAGGAATGGAAAATTGTTGCTGCCCAAGTTTCATCTGCGCATCAATTTTTGCAGAAAGGTCAGGAAAGCCAGCACACTGCACCTGATGGTGCAACGCCTGGCTGTTTTGCTCTGTTTTCCTGTTATCCTGCCTTATTACAATTTGTTCCTTAACGGGTGCAACTAATAACCTGCGCAGCAGCCTTATCAGTAGATTAGGATAAAGCTGCTTTTCAATCCGGGTGCGCTCTTGCCGTAGCACCCTGAGCGCAAACCGCTCGTCCAGATCCTGCGTTCCTTTATACTTTGCAGCAATACGGTCGTAGTACTCCAGCTTTTCTTTTAATAGTGCCCTATTATTTGAAAGGCTGAAAGAAAACAGCTTGCTAAACCGTTCCTCCCTCGAACGCCATTGGTTTAGCTCTGCTTCCACTCTGTTTACAAGACTGTTATTCATAACCTGATTTTTATGGATCAATTAAGGCATACTGTACGTCACCAGATCATAGGCATAGGTGCTGCAATCCGCGGCGTATTCCACACTGCCGCTCACGATAGCGCCGCCTATATCACTCGTGACGGCGGCAATCCACTTAACGATGTTTTTAAACTTAAAGGCCGCCGCCGGAGCTGGGGGCTGGAGCGTATTCATCCAGTAATAAATGGAGTAACGTGCTACCGATGCCGCTTTAAGGGCAATTTCACGACCTTCAGGACTAAACAGGTTGTTTTGCATTACCCTGCTCTCAAAGTCCACAATCATGGCTTTAATCACCGGATAGGGACCATTGCTATCCGAAAGTCGTTTGATCAATTGCACCAGCGAATCCAGGGCGGCCTTTACTGGTTCTTCATAAGGACAATTAGCTATAAGCGTTTCGATGCTTTCGTTGCTTTGCCTTACCGTCTGGTTTACTGTTGAGAAAAATGATAGAGGCGGCTCAATACGTTCCATTTCCCTGCAAAAGCGAAGTACACATTGCGTTGACATCTCTACATTAGGTGTGTCTGTAACTGGCTTGCAGTTCTGCACGTATGCCACGATCTGATTATGCCAATAGCCTATGCTATCGTAGGCATTTTCCGGGTTTTCAGGACCTGCTTCGCCAGGTGCTGATCTTAACTGCGCAATTTTATTTTCGCCTTCTGCTATTACAGCTTCATTATCTTTCGTACATGCTGAAAGGCTTATTATAAATACCAGCAGCATTAATATTTGACTTCTCATTTTTCAATCTTTTTTTTACGTTATAAATAGTTTCCTTTTCACCATTTCAACTTCACGACTATTTATGATGGCCGGGGCTACTTAGTGTTTAGCTGATGCTTTGGTTCTTTTTCCTTTTCTTAGATGCCTTCGGTATCTCAGGGCCATCATCTTCAGCAGGTGTCTGCCTTTCCTTTTTACCGTCTTGTTTAGTTGACTGGCTTTCACCTTCAGACTGCTGTTCTTTTTTCGCCTGTCTGTTATCCACCCTTTGCATACTGCTATCATATATGTTGATTGTCTTGAATTGAGGGTTAGCTTCGATGTATTGTTTTTGCTCCGCACCGTTGACCTGAAACGTGGCAGATTGCAGGTTTCCTTTTTTAAGGGAATCCATCAGATTGGATTTGTATTCCTCGTTACCTAATTCCCTGATCGGATGCTTGGATAAAACCGCTTCCAAATCGTAGCCGTAATTTTCATGATAGTGCTTCAGCTTGAAATTGCCGTTGTTATCACTTTGTTTAAAGTCCATCTGTACCCAGGCGTTGTACACCTGTCCTTCTTTATTGGTGAGGTCTTTATTCACTGACCTTCCTTCCATCAGGTTATAGCCTTCCTTCAGGGTAATGTTGTTGCCTTTGTTGATGTAGAAGGTTTGCTCCATTGTTTCAGAGCTATTTTCCTTTGGCACATTCACCTGATAGGAATTAAAGAAATACATATCGCTTTGCTTCGATTGGCTGAAATTCAATGTAGCGTTTACAGTATCGTTGCCATACTTCGTTTCATAGGCCAATTTAAACTCCGGGTTTCCTTCCTGAATTTTTTGCTTCAGGTCATTTTCCAACCCTTCACCGAACCCGGTGTACTTTACCTGGTCACGCAGGTATTCAAAATTTTTCTGATTCATGACTTCTGAATTTTGATTGTTATTTAATTGTTCTCTTTCTAATCTTTCGTAACGAACCGCTACCATCAGGGACACGTCAATGATGCCCTCCCTTTCAATCATTAGTTTGCTGTTCTCGGCAGCTTCCTGCATTGTCTTATATGCCGACCGTATTGCCAGAAAGTTGTAAAAGTCTATGTCGGTTGACATTTCGTAGCAGAACTCCCTAACATCATATTCTGTGGAGAATGTGAATAGCTCTTCTTTAGTTACGGGAGAAACATCATCGAGAAAGGCGACAAATTCCTCACCTTCCCAACGTTTTTTAGTCAGGTATTCAAGAATATCCTTGTAGTCGTCTTTCTTTATTTTCATAACAGATCTTTTAGCGGAAACGAATAAATGAAATAGAATAGATCAGTTTCAATAGAGCGTTCAGGTTTAATTAATCGGAGCTGCCTTTACAATTTTCTTGTTCTTTATATGCAGTTCCAGATGCCTGCCGCCGTTCTTCTCCATCATTTGAACGGCGAGGTACTTCTTATCAGGAATAGTAAATTTTGGTACAATAAAAACGAGGGTAGTATCTGACTGCCCGATTACTTTGGTCGTATTGTTATGTACAAGTACGGGTACTATTTCTATCTCCTGCGTAGCAGTTCTTTTGCTTTTCTTTTGGTCACGGATGTAAAGCCTGAACTGGTCAATATCATAGTTGATATTGGTTTCATTGGCAATATTGAAGCGCATCAACATAATATCATCATGAATAAACAGGCCGTTCAGTTTAAGACGAATCCCGAAAGTTTCATCCTTTATACCCCGTATCTTTTCCCTCGATTCAAAAGCCATTGAAGCGTAATTCTCCATTTGTTCCTGGTTGATACTTTCTGAAGGAATAGAGATGGTGTTTTGCTTTGTCAGACCCGCTAATGAAATATTGAGTATAGTAGGTTGTTCGGCATAATCAACCAGAAAGGATGTGAGCTTACCGTCAGCAGTAATGATGCTGATATTGGTTTGAGGAAAGCTATCCTTTGCGGCTTTTATCTGCAAGATATTTTCCACTCCCTTTGCTTTTTGAGCCAACACATCCCTGCTTCCTATATCTACACTGACAATAGAATAGGGAAAGATAATGTTGGTTGTTTTTGAGAAAGCAATTGCCACATGATACGATTCAATTGCTTTTGTTTGCCAGGTCGAATTTGTTTGCGCCTGCGCTTTGAAAGTTGTAATAAGCAGGAAAATTCCCATTACCATTACTGCACTGATCTTTTTCATCTTTTGGAATTTTTAAGTGATTGAAATATTTAGTTGGATTGTTTTTGCTTTTCGTCACGTAAAAGCACTTGGTAGCCTGCTTTTACAGTTACTTTAATCAGCTTGACTTTTTTGCTGAACAAATTCTTTGCAGCTTCTATACCTGCGCTTGCAGCCTGCGCTCCCCACGAAGGGTCAAGTGAAGTCAAGCCGATGGTTTGCATGGACCGGTCTGCGGACTGCTTTGCAACATCCCTGGTAATCGCTCCGGGAATGTAAATGCCATCCAGTCCGTCCATATCGTACACTGCTAATTCAACTGGAAACAATGAATTATTATACCGCACACTGGTAATCTTGATACTTAATCTTTCACCACGGAGTGAAGCGATACCATATATGAAGTTGTCTTTAGGAATACGAACCCCGTTAATGAATACATCATTTACCAATCGCAATTTGACGGTGGAACCATCAACGATGGTCTGCGTTTCGTGGATGACCGCTTGTATGGCGTTCTGTGAATCTTCGATAGCCGTTGCGCCGGTGAGCGAATAGAAGCCATTTGTTGTACCACCCGCAGACAGTTCGGCGTTGAGCAATGTGATGTTGTTTTCTTTTGTGTGTGACGATACTGCGAATACCTGCCCTTTGTTTGCCTGGGAAGTCTGCTTCAGTTTTTCCTGTACACGTTCAGGATATTGCACATCAAGTATCTTCTCCAGCATTCCATTCAGTTGCTTCATTTCGGGATCTTCGCCAGCAGGTTGATTCATCATGTTCATCATTTGCTCCAGCCTGTCCACGTCTGATGAATTAACGGTTGCATTATTGCTACCTCTGCCGGGAGTGCGTTGATACATATCATAAGGTTCATCTTCCTTAGAAGCAGGTACAGGCTTGCTCATCTCCCTGTCAAGCTCTGCCAGCTTTCGATATATCTTGTCCGTATGGGGATCATTACCCCCACGGCCACCGTAAAGAGAAGTGTTCAGCCCTCTTTCATCGGCAGGGAGTTGAAATGCGTCTTCTTTCCCTGACAGGTATTCATCCGTATCTGTTAATCCAATGTTCTTGTAGTTGGGATCATTCTTAACCAGTTCAAGAAATTTGATAGAATCCAGTTGAGCCTGATTGTAATAACTCATTTTGTCCATTGGCTTGTCATCTTTGAGATTGGCATCAGGCAGATTAATATTAAATCCCTTTTTTGCCGATGCCTGGGCTTCTACCTTTTCGACTTTACCACCGCCAAGTGCCCAAAAAATCATTGTCATAAAAGGCAGTGCGAGAAGTGGTAACACCAATAAGAACCTGCGCTGTCTGATCTCTTTCGGAGTTTTTACTTGCTTTTCCATTTTTATTTCTGTTTTAATTGTTGATAATAGTTTTCAATGAACCGAACACTGTCCATTAATCGCGGACGATGGTAGGTTAAGCTGTCATAAAGTGCTTTCCCCGAAGGGCTTCGTGCCAGACTATCCATGTACACCCTGAACTTTTTGATGCGGTTGTATTCCGCTTCAGATATCTCTGCAGCATTAGCGTTTGCTTCTCCTGTTTCGGTAATATGCTTTGGCTTTTTGATTGGGGTAATGGTGATTGAATTATCACCTTTACCTGTAAAGGCATTCACGGCCAGATAAACACTGTATGTGCCGGTGGACAATACAAAGAGCGTAAGCAGTATGAGCCATGTACGCCGTGAGAATTGTTCAGTACGTTTCATCATCCAGTTTGCCCAACCGCCCTGTAAGCGATTGTAGCCAGCCTGTATGCCTTTAGAAATGGCATTGGGCTTAGCTTCGGCATTGCTTTCTTTTCTTTTAGCAAATAGTTTCATGATCTTGATTTTTATTGGCGTCTGCTTACTGTTTTTAAATCCCTATTGTCAATTGTACTCCATCGCTCAATAAGGAACCCATGTGGGTTATTGTCACTTCGTGACACGTTTCTTAACCCACCCTCCGTAACAAGACTTCGGGTTGTTATGCTCGTAGGGCGTATAATGCTTTGTGTAGCGTAGCAACGGAACCTGTATGGGTATTCATTTATATCTACAGCTACGCTATCCACGATAATGGTTTGATTGACGTTGCCCGATATAAGTCCCGCATAGTAGCCGTTCTCTTTCAAGTCGTCGTAGGCACGTTTCGCACTTCCATCAGCGAGGTACAGAGCTTTAGTAATATTTGCTGTGATGGCTTTATCGTCAGGATCAAGCGTAAAGAACATTTTGTGAAAAGTTGTCACGTGATCTCTTGCTTCAACAGGTATGTTGTCTTTCCGTTCCGATGCGTAGGCTTCCAGTGCTTTGCCGTTAGCGAGAATGTATATTTTGCTTTGCATCTGCGATACAAGGCTGAAACTTTTATATAATGCAAAACAGCATATCAGTACGCAGCCTATAATTACTACCAGGGTAAAACTCCTGATGTGCCGGAAAGCTGTATCAACGTTTTTCATTTTTGTGAACATATATCCTCCTTTGTATTATTATGAATTGCCTTTTAGCTTGTCGTTCATATAACCAGATCCACCACTACTGCCGTCACCGAAATAAGGATTAGAAGTACCGCTACTTGCCATGCTCTGCGACATACGGTTTGCCGCATTGCCCATAGCATCCACGGCCATGCCCGCCCCGGCTGATGCAGTATTTACTACTGTTCTGGAAGAACTGCTGAAAAGGCTGGTGACTTTATGGCCTAATGCGCCGCCACCACCGGCATGAACGATGTAATTCGCTACGGAGGGTACGGTAAAATATCCGACTATGCCAATGATCATAAAGACCAGATATGCCACATCTGTTCTGCTGAAAAATGTGTCCCCGTAATCCTGTACTTGTGATATGTCCAGCTCCAGCATCTTCTCCTGTATCTTTCCTATAATGCTTCCGAATATGTTGGCTACAGGCAGCCATAAAAAGATGTTGATATAGCGGGCTATCCAGACT
>CAKSVK010000122.1 GCA_934502905.1 uncultured Chitinophagaceae bacterium | reverse complement strand
AGACCGCAGATAACCTTTTAGAACACTTCTTCTTTGCGAATCTTTGCGGCGTGTTTTGCGCACTTTGCGTGACCGCCCCCCACTATTTTGTCATGCTGACGAAGGAAGCATCTGCACTTCCTCGCAAAGTCGTCATGAAGCGCTCAAACCGCATAGACAACTCTTTTTAGATCAGTTCTCTGCGATATCTGCGTATAGGATCTGCGCTCATCTGTGGGAAAGCTTCCCTGCTTAAATTGACAGTCATGGACTTGTGTGAGCAAGATTCAAAATATTTTCCAGGCGGGATCTGCTTTGGAGAGTGATAATAATTGCCGGCAGGTACTAAAATGGAGAATTGCGGATAAATAGCTAACTTTGCAGGATGATCTTGTTGCAGAAAAAATATTGCTCCTGCGATTTGTTCGTTTTACCGGGCGGAAAGGTTTCCGCTGTATTGCCACCGGCAAATACGGCGTTTGCAGCCTTCCCCATTTCTGCCCCGGCTTCTTCCCTTATATAACAGGATGCCGGGGCTACCCGGAATTCCACGTTTACAAAATATAAAAAAGACCTGTTAGCTGTTGCATGCCAACGGTATAAGGGGTCATTGTTCATTTTTAAAATATTCGAATATTATGACTAAAAATCCGGTTGTTTTATGTGAATCCGATTTTAAGATCCTGAAAGAATTTATAGGCATTTCCACCAGTCAGCCCAAAGGCGATGAAATGAGCCTGGCATACGAGCTCGGCAGGGCCAAAGTAGTAGAAGATGGTAAATTGGATGCTGATGTAGTGCGGCTAAACTCAACGGTAACGGTTGAAAATGTAGAAAACGGGAAGACATCCGCATATACTATTGTAATGCCTTCCGATGCGGATATTTCCCAAAAAAGAGTGTCTATTGTAGCACCCATGGGTGCCGCGCTGATCGGCTTCAAAAAAGGCGACGAAGTAGAATGGAAGCTGCCCGCCGGTGTCAAAAAATTTAAAATTGTAGATGTTGTGAACCAGCCCCTGTAACAGGGGCTTTTTATAGGGGAAACGCCAGTTGCGCCTGTGCTGTAACCGGGTAGCTTCCCCTGCTGTTTGCCTATTTCCCCATCATACCATCCACACTCGCCTTTCCGGGACCAACCAGCAGGATAGTGATAAAACCTGCCAGGTATAAGCCTGCCTTTTCTCCGGCTCCGAATATTTCACCATTGTGCGACTGGAACAAGGCGACACTCATAACCACGATCAGTGGAATGACAGAAAAACGGGTAAATAGCCCGAGCATGATAAAAACAGAGCATATCAGCTCTGCGAAAAGCACCAATACCAGTGAAACTGTGGAACCAAGACCCAGAAAATTGGTGAACTTCGCCTGCATATCGCCAAAGCGGACCAGCTTGCCATAACCGTGAGGCAGCATCATAAGCCCTAGCGCCACCCGGAGAATGAACATTGCCGTATTGAAGGCCCAAACAGGATAGTCGGTAGAGAGTAGCTTTTTCATCTTTTATAATTGTATCAAAGGCAGATTCTTATGCCGTTTTGAGATTTCAGGATGCAAAAATAGGCGATACAAACCTTTTATCCACATGTGATCTGGAATGGTTATTGCAAAATTGCTTAACAGTAACTTTGCCGCCAGATTTTACTTTAGGAAATTTGTAACAAAAGAGAATTGATCTTCGTGCAGGTTGCTGTAAACAGCTTCGTTGAATAAACCCACTACAGATAATGTTATGCAAAAAATCATTGCTTTAATTATCACGGTATCTGCCGGCCTGATGACCTTACAAACAAGGGGGCAGCAAACAAGGATATTTACCGATCCGCAGGCAAAGTATAAACAGGCAAAAGAGTTTTTTCAGAACGACCAGTTCAGCCTGGCATATCCCGTTTTCAGGGAGCTGGAAAGAGGACTTCGTTCCACCGACAAAACAAATTCAGCGCTTGAATACGATGATGTGAAGTTTTATACCATCGCCTGTGGCCTGCAGCAAAATGAAGCGTTTGCAGCAGAAGATGCGGCCAATTTCATTGGGCTCAATTATAACCCTTCCTTAAGGGAAAGGCTGAGCTTCCACCTGGCGGAATATTATTTCAGAAAAAATGATATGCGGCAGGCGCTGCAGTACTACGAGCAAACCAGCATCACCAACCTGAGCAACCGGCAGATCGCGGACATGAAGTTTCACCAGGGCTATGCTTATTTTACCGTTGAGCAGTTCGATAAAGCCAAACCGCTGCTGGAAACCATTTCCAAGAAGCCCGGTGACCCTAATTATGCAGAAGCTAATTATTACTATGGTATGATTGTATATGCCAATGGTAATCACAAAGAAGCCCAGGTTGCTTTTAAAAACATCGAGAACGATCCAAAATATAAGTCTGTTGTACCTTTTTATATTGCAAACCTGTATTATGTACAGGGTGATAAAGAAAAATCGCTGACCTATGCCCAGGACGCGCTGAAGAAAAGCAGCAGCCACTACGATGTGCCGATGAAGGAACTGGTAGGCCACTCGCTTTTTGAAAAAGGAGAATATACCGAAGCCTTACCTTACCTGAAGGAATACGTGGAAAAAACACCGAAGGTGAGCCGCGAAACGCTTTACGAGCTGAGCTATAGTTATTATCATGAAAACAGGCTGCAGGATGCTGTAGAGGGTTTAAAACAGTTGGCAGGCGGCGAGGACTCCCTGAGCATGCATGCCATGTATATACTGGGGGATGCCTACCTGAAGCTCGGTGACAAGGCAAATGCCAGGAATGCATTTTCATTCAGCGCCACCAATAATACCAACAAAGCCCAGCGGGAGGTTTCTAAATTCAATTACGCCAAGCTGTCTTACGAATTAGGTTTCCAGGATATAGCATTGGCGGAATTCCAGAAATTCCTGTCGGAATATCCCGGCTCTGAATACCAGAAAGAGGCTTCTGAAATAACCGCGGCATTGCTGGCAAATACCAATAACTACCGGGAGGCGCTTTCCATACTCGACAATATCCAGGCTTCATCTGATGCTGCCAGGCGTTTGTATCCCAAAGTGCTGTACGGCAGGGCAATGGAGCTTATCAACGATCAGGACCTGAACGGAGCGAAAGAGTTGCTGGATAAAGCGTTGAAGAATACATATAATGCGCCGGTACTGTCGGCTGTAAATTTCTGGGAGGGAGAGATCGCCTACCGGCAGAACAGGCTCGACGATGCGATCCGGTTTTATCATGCTTTCATCTCCACCGAGTCAGGCGATGTGGGGGAAATGAATATTACCAATGCAAGGTATAACCTCGGGTATTGCTTTTTCAGAAAGGAAAATTACCCGCAGGCCCTGCCTTTCTTTGAGCAGGTAGCTAAAACACCTGTTTTGAATTCCCCACCTGTTCAACAGGATGCGTATGCGCGGGCAGCCGATTGTTATTTCATGAACAGGAGTTTTTCAAAAGCCAAAGTAATGTATGAAACCATCAGCAGCTATTCATGGCCGGCGGCTGACTATGCCACCTACCAAACAGCCATGATCAGCGGTATTACCAGCAGCAATGAAAAAATTAACATTCTCAGGGGGTTTGACCGCAAGTTTCCCAATTCGTCGCTGATCGGTGATGCCAACCTGGAAATTGCGAAGACCTATCTCGCTGATGAGCGTTACCGCGAGGCGATCCCGTATCTGAACAATGTAATAGATGCACCCGGCGCTACCAATCTGAAGCCTGAAGCGCAGCTGAAGCTCGGATTATGTTATTACAACCTGGATAATAACAATGAGGCACTGGCCCAGTTCAAAAAACTGGTGAACCAGCACCCCAATGCCATGGAGGCAAATGAGGCTATCGACAACGTGAAAGCTATCTATTCTGCAGAAGGCAGGACCGGAGAATATGTCGATTTCATGAAGAGCATCGGAAGATCCGTAACCGTTAACGAAGAAGACAACCTCACCTACAGGGCTGCCGAAGCCAAGTATATAGATAAAGACTACAACGCCGCATTGACCGGCTTCAATAATTATCTCGGCAAATTTGCCGACGGGCAGTATGCCCTGGATGCCTTCTTTTTGAGAAGCGAGATATACAATATGCGCAAAGACTGGAAGAATGCAGCAGCAGGATATGCAGAAGTGGCCGAAAGAGGCGCCAGTAAATATGCAGAGCGGGCAGCTTCGCAGGCAGGCCAAATCTATTACTTTCAACTGGAAGACTACGCAAAAGCCGAAACCTATTTTACGGCATTGAAAGAGCTGGCTACCGGCGCCGACTTCAGGCTGGAAGGCATGAGAGGATTATTAAGAAGCCAATACCAGCAGAAGAAATGGGCCGAGGCTGTACCGAATGCCCAGGATCTGCTGAAGGAAAAAAACACCAGCGTAGACGATAAGGTGCTGGCCAATATGGTAACGGCACGGGCCGCCCAGACGGACGGGAAATATCCTGAAGCCATTCAAAGCTACCGGAACGTTATTGCTATCAACAAAGCATCCTTTGCAGCTGAAGCCAGGTACGAGATCGCATACAGCTATTTCCTGCTCAACGACCTCAAGAACGCGGATAAAGCGGCATTCGAAACGATCAATAAATCGGGGTCCTATGATTACTGGATCACCAAAGCCTATATACTGCTGGGAGATATATACCTGAAGGATCGTGACTATTTTAATGCAAAAGCCACTTTACAAAGCGTGGTGGAAAACAGCAAGATCACGGAACTGAAAAACGAAGCGCAGGCAAAACTGAATGATGTGATCGCTGCTGAAAAAACGGATAGTAAAATCGGAGGTTAATAAAGCTTATAACATTCAAAATGTTCTAAAATGAACTTTTTAAAGATATACCTGTTTTCTGGCTTATTTATTTTGTCCGCGAACCTTTTACCGGCGCAGGAGCCCGGCAAAAAGCAGACCATTGACATCACGTCTTCCTTTAAGCCCAGCCTGAAAGCGGCTGCGAAGATCAATTTCGATGCGGCGCCGCCTGTTCCGGATTCTGCCCGCCCGAGGTTTGCCTATAACACTCCGGTTACTTCCCTGGAGCGTAAATACCAGCCGCTTACAATCAGTCCGCTTTCGCTGGAAACAGATACCACAGGGAAATGGGCTGCCAGTAATTTTGTTAAGCTGGGCTTTGGAAATTACCAGACACCTTATGCCCAGGCAGGACTCACCTTTACAAACGCTACCAATTCTACCCTCAGCGTCCTGGGTGACTTTATCAGCTCTAAGGGCAAGGACATCCAGCATCAGTCATATATGAACATGCGCGCAAGCGCGTATGGAAGCACCCTGATCAATAACAGCCACGAGCTGCATGGAAAAGCTTCTTTCCAAAATGACCAGTACAATCTTTACGGATACGACCACAGCCTGTACAGCTACAGCAAATCTGATGTGAGACAGCGTTTCATAGGCATGGATGTAAGTGCGGGTATCAGGAATACGGAGGAAACCGAATTCGGACTTAAGTATCACCCGGATGTAACCGTTGGTTTTTTTAATGACAACTATAACGGCAGGGAATTCAGGGCTATCGGGAACCTTCCGCTGAGCAAGTCCATCGGGGAGTCATTTGCCGTGAACCTGGCGTTGAATGTGGATTACAACCAGCTTTCCCGCAGGAACCAGGAAGCCATCAACAATACGCTTTTCACGGTACCGTTTTCACTCGACTTTAAAAATGAAAATGTAAATATTCACGGAGGTGTTATTCCTTCCTGGGATAACTCCAAATTCCGGCTGCTGCCCGACCTGATGGCAGATTTTAAGCTGGGTACGGATGGCGCGATCGTACAGGTAGGCTGGCTGATGCATTACGACAAGGGAACCTACAAGCGTTTTGCAGGTATCAACCCTTACCTGAAGCAACCTAACTTCTTGTTGAATACCCGCGTGAACGAAACCTATGGTGGATTGAAGGGAACTTTCCTGGAATACTTTTTTTATAATGTAAAAGTGGGGCTGGTACAGTTTTACAACATGCCCCTGTTTGTAAACGATACGCTTCCCGGAGACCGCAAGAGCTTTGTGATCTTAAACGAAGACCGGTTAACAGCTTTTCAATCTCACGGGGAAGTGGGGATCGTGCAGGCGGAAGAATTTTCACTGACAGCCAAATTCGACTGGTTGTTGTTCAGCGGTCAGAAAACGCAGCAGGAAGCATGGGGCATCATACCCAGGGAGTTGAGCACTGCGTTGAGGTGGCGACTGCTGAAAGATCTTTGGCTGAAAAGCGACCTGTTTTTCTTTGAAGGCGCCAAATACATGAAAAGCGACGGTTCTTCCGGGCGCAGCAAAAACCCGTTTGACCTGAGCGCCGGGCTTGAATTCCGTATTACCAAACAACTCAATTTATGGGCACAGGCAAATAATGTTTTCAACTCCAGGTACCAACGCTGGAACCAGTATGATGTATTTGGGTTTAATATACTGGGTGGTATCGTATATAATTTTTCGAAGTAGGGGGCTTTGAACTCATTGAACCTATAGGGGCGCTGATCGCAATGCTGAACACCCTGTGGGTTATTGTACAATAGCATTAACGCCTCTGATTTAAGTGCTGACGTGGCTTTTGTCGTAAAGGAGCATTGTCTGCCAGCCAGCTCTCCGTCTTGCGATGCTTCACGCCATAATAAGAAGCAATCTCTTCCTTGTATCAACAGGTTACCTATTAAATCTACAGGACCTTGTAGAAGCCTGAACATCATTGTTAGCTAAATTGATAATAAAAAAATAAGCGGGGAGCGAGTATCGCTCCGGCTCCAGGCAGTTAAATGTAGATCTTTAAGAGAAATTATTTAAAGAATAAATAATTCCTAAAGATACTGTAATGTAATTGTCCTGACTCTCAACAACGTTTCGGACACATTTCTGTAAATTTATAACAGGTATTATTAGAGATAAAAAATTAATTTCTCCATAGAAAATTACCAAGGATAAAATAGATGAGTGTAAGATTTTATGAATTTATCACGCCCGGCAAACTCTTTTAAAATATGTTTTTTTTTTGGTCTGTGCGGGTCTTTAAGTTGATAATGTAAGTAGGAATTGGTATCTCACAAGCCAGGTTTAATCGTCTCCTTTCTTTACCCTAAAGTACTTTTCCTGGTAGAGCAGCTCTCCGTTGCGTGCTATACCCTCAATGGTAATTTTATAAGTTCCCGGCAAATCGGAGGTATAAAAATGGACGCTCGTCTTTTGACCTTCCGGAATCATGGTCAGCGGCTTCCAAAATAACGTAGATAAATACGATTCACTTTCGGAACGCTCAAGGGCACTACTGTCTACGCCATAAAATTCCCGGGTGGTATAAATACCGGAAACGCTATCTTTTTTTACCGGGCAACCTTTATAGATAATGGAGAAGCTAGAAGATCCATCAGAATACGCCTTTCCCTGAATTGCAGGTTTGTTGTCCGGTTCACCTCGGTGATTAGAACAATTAAGGACATTGTTACGGCACACGTAATCCCCACAAGAATTAATACCATAAATAGGATCATAGCCTTCTGCATAGTAATGAGCTGGTTTAGCTTTTACAACCACTGTTTCCAATGTTTTAGAAAAAGGTACTTCCTTTAGCTGCTGCTGTGCGCTGCTTTGTTGTGTGGCTGTTAAACGGGTAATACTATTGTAAGTAGCAGTTTTATAAAAATCTCCTGCAATATTTTTCATAGGATCACGAAGCAGTACAATATAATCAGCAGCATTGTTTCCTTCTGCTTTTACTGATATTTCCTTATCTTCTGCCACAACCAATTCGCCCGGTGTAGGATAAAAAATGCCCCTCCCGTCAGTTGCAATAATATTAACAGCAGAATCCTGCATCACAAAAACATGTTTCATTTTTTTTATTCTGCCAGACTTCGGGTTTGCATATTGAATGCTGCCTTCTATATAAAGCTTTTTAGGAAGCACAATAGAATTGGGATTGGTATTGATAATACGTTGCCAGGTATAGCGCCGCCAGCCTTTTACCAACAGCAGCTTTTCCAAATACGACTTATTTTGATAAAGATTATCAATGGGTCTATCTCTGCCGCCCTCATCAAGCCAATGTTCTATATAAAAGTAAGATGCGATGTTTCTCTTGGGATCGGTATTTAATCTGTTCAAATGCACACACGACATCGTAATGGCGCTACCCGGATATTTACCGCCGGTATCGGTTACCATAATATCGGCTGTAACCTTTTCTCTTGGTTTGTATATAACTTTGTCTGTCAGTATTTTTACCTCCACCCTTTTGTCAAAATGGGCAAAAAATACACGTTCAGCGACGGGCAGGCCTTGCTTGTCCAGCAGAGTCAGGATGTTCAGCCCTTTTCCAACTTCGTCAAGAGGTAAAAGAACTCTTTTATTCTTTGCTATTGGAATAGCAGGGGTAAGTATTGAAGCATTTGTAAGCATATTGACAACAACAATGCGCACACTATCGGCTCTGCTTGCCTGAAGGTTTATAAAAAGTGTATCGCCAGCTACTGCATGAGGCATTTCCAGCACAAAACCTTGCTGCAAAGGAGCGGGTAATGTAAAGGTCTGAACAGTTGTTTGACTACCACCGTCTTTTATAATTTTTACTGTATAAACACAATTGCTCTCTGGCACCAAAGTAAATAACCCCATGCCTAAGCTATCTGTTCGTAACGTATCCACTACTTTATCATTTTCCAGTAACAATGCTTTTACCTGGGTGGCAACGCCGCCATTGGATAACGTAGTTTCCCACGCAATCCTGTTTGACAATCCGGTTACCAAATCCCCCCCCTCAGGATAGAACTTCGCGCGAATGGAATCGCGCGATTGTATGGGCAGGTGAAAATTGAAGTCTTTGGTAACACCATTAAATGTGGCAGAAGTATATAAAATATGGTTAGAATTTTCCACTTCAGACGATGGCAACGCAAGTGTAACAGTACCTGCATTGTTAAGCCGGGCTTTCCCAGGCTTTTTATCAAGAAGATGATATTGGATGTTATTACCCTTGCCCTCTGCCGGCCTGCCATCAGGTGAAAAAACCTGCACATCAACATAAACAGAGTCGTTACCAGACTTCTCTAATAAGCTGAAATTGATAGTAAAGGGAGGTGTAGCGACAGATTTTATAGTTACCGGTGTCCGGAAAACATGCTGCGGCTCACCCTTCACATTGACTATATTAGAATGAGCAATTAATTGATAATTACCGGGCCGGATGCTGTCGGGAAGGCTTAAGCTGCCGGAACAAATATTATTAGAGATAAAATAATTTTTTCTCAATTTAATAGTTGCGTCTTCTCCTACTAATGCAACCGATAAAATATCCGGCTTCAGGGAGTCAGGGATTACAACGCCATCTAGTACATAGCCAGCAAACCAAATTACTTCGGTGGGCAAATAAAGAGTTTTATCGGTAGTAAGATACAAGACGCTGTTGAAATGTGCTTTATTGTATAGTTGTACTTTCCGGTCCAGAGAATCGCCGGATATAGTCTGGGCATGCAGACAAATGCCGAAGAAAAACAAAATGATCGATAATCCGGTTTTAAATATTTTACAGGAAAGCATATAATCAAATGTAAAAAAAACATCATTACAGTGGATAACTACTTCCACATTGTTCGACAGGCCAGAGGAAAAACAAGTCACATATTAGAACTATGTGTACGAAAAAGATTGTCCGATTAAAGACAATCTTTTCTTTAGATATACGCCTGTATCATGTTTAATGCTTCCTATAACATCGAAAAAAGTTACAATTAAGACTCTTAAGGCCAACAATGGGGGGTCGCCAGGGAGACACATAAAGTCGCCGACCTTAACACATATCATCCAGAGAGCCCATTGATACTTTTTTAACAAACACAACGATTAGGACCGATAGGACCTTGAGATACACAACGGCAAGGATATGGGGGACAGCCAGCATCTCCCGAACAAATTTGCCCACCTCCACCACTTCCACCTATTACGTTTTTTAGCTGTTCTCTTGAAAGGATTTCAGTAGCACCAAGTTCTATGGCGCGTAACTTTAATTTTTTCGTTTTCATGTCATAATTTTTTGGTTTAAAATACATTGACAATATAAAATTCAACTATCTCAATGCACTATAAGTGCGTCATGATATTTTCCTAAAAACTTTCACAAATTTCAAAAACCACCACCCTGGGAAACATAAATTTTCTTTTTGCTTGCCCAAGCCAGTGATCCCTTTTTTTGACAATCCCTCCCCATACTTTATCAAAAGGCACTTCACCATCTCTGTCTCTTCTTCGTGGAGGCTGCGGAAAAGTCTGTGGCTGGAAAGTGACCCATTTTTCTTTGAAGGTGCTAAAAATAGATGAAAAAGCAACAGCCCTTCTAGCCCCTTTGACCTGAGCGCCGGGCTTGAATTCCATACCAAACAGTTCAACATCTGGGCTCCAGTTAATAATTTATTCAACTTCAGGTACCAACGCCGGAACCAAGATGATGTGCTCAGGCTTAATATACTAGACGGCGGTATGTATAATCTTCCAAAACTTTTTTGTCAAGGAGCTTCCAAATAGTGACGAATATTTTACATATATTTTAGTTTCAGTTTTTCGTACAAGCTATCAATTGAAAAGGATCCATTTTTGTCTAACATTTCGATGTTCCAACGTGTATTCCAAAGATGCACTGCGTAACTTTCTTCTGATGCTGGGGCTATTTTTCCTGTGTAGTTGATAATTGACATCATATCAGACCATATAATTGGGCAAAACGTATTTGGTGGAAACAAAAAGGGTTGATAGTCATAAGTAGCCAATGCTCTTTCTAATAGTTTGGGACCAAACTCTCCCCAAGTAATATTTGAATAATCTTCTATTGCAGATATATATGTCAATATTTCGGCGAGGAATTCAGCTTTTTGCGGTGTTTTTATGACACAATTTGTTATTACAGAACTTTCACTTGAGACATATTCACTTGCAAAACAGTAGTCCAAATTTATGTCAAACGGCTTTAGACATAC
>CAKSVK010000121.1 GCA_934502905.1 uncultured Chitinophagaceae bacterium | reverse complement strand
CCTCTATCCCCTGATTAAGTATTATAATTCCCGAAATATCGGGATCGAAATAAAGATACACAGCAAATAAATATATATTTATCAGCGTTAACCAAAAAGCGCTCCAAAATTCTTAAAAAATTATAATATGCAAACCTGCATTTCATTTACCCCTACGGCACAAAAAACACTTGCATCCAAGAATGATATCGGGAAATGGAACGACTCCCTGGACTTTTTTGATAATAAGGAATACCTGAAAAGCATCTATGCTTTTTTTGATTACCTGGATAGCAATATTTTAAAACATTATGCCAATGCCGATAAGAGCCAGATCATAATCCCCCAGGGATCGGCTGTTATTATAATAGATATAACACCGGAGACGATTGGCATCCGCGCCCCTTTTGTGAAGCTGCCGGCAGATAAAAAATTACCGGTGCTGCGGAAATGTACGGAGCTGAATTTCGGCACCATGGTATTACCCCAGATCACACTGGAAGAAGATTCCCTGGTCATGTCGTACAGCATGCCGGTGGAGCTTTGCGAACCTTATAAGCTGTACGACGTATTACGTGACATTGCGGTAAATGCCGACAAATATGACGACGAATTTGTGAACAAGTTCGGTGCGATCCGGCTGATGGAATCCCAGGCTACCAGCTACGCCGCCGGAGAGCTGGAAACCATACTGGAAAACACTCAAAAAATAGCGGCGGAAGCGATGGATTATGCGGCCTATTTTGAAGGCAAGAGAGACCAGGTCCTCGCAAGCGACGCATTGTTTATAGGTATCAACCGTATTAAGTATTATGCCAACCCGGGCGGTGTGCTCAACAATAAGCTGAACGACGCGGTGGACATTTTTTATGGAAGAAACCATGATATAAATGCCAAGATCAAGATCATGCGGGCCGCCCTGGAAGCTGCAAAAAACATCAGCTCCGAAGAAGCCGGGGACACATACACCGTTTCATACCAGCTGATACCGGTGAAAGGGAATGCCAGCCGGAGTTATCTCAAGGACTGGATCGTTCGCCAATATGAAGATGCGGCCTCCATGTATAACAAAGAACATTACAGCACAGCTACTTCTTACAGCCTGTATACCTTATATATCATCCTCGCGGAATTTAATATAGAGGACAGCAGCAGGCAGGCAATTGAAAGAACGCTTAAAAGCGCAGCCGGCAAGCCCTGGAAAGAAGCATCTGCGATCCTGATGAGGGCCATGACATTCTTCTACAAAAATGAAGAAGCGACCCTCGAAATTGAAGGAGCGGAAGACCACGGCAATATAGTGAACAACGTGATCGGCCAATACAAATCGAAGCTGGGAAGCTTCATGAAAGGACTCGGTTTAAAATAAAAACATCTTAACCTAAAGCGTATGCACCAGATAGCAGAAACCATATTTAAAGTAAATACAGCAAACGGATCAGGATCTTCTTTTTACTTAAAGAAGTACAACATATTTGTGACAAATTTCCACGTGGTAAAAGGGGCAAAAACAGTATCACTGGAAAGCAGGCGCCAGGACCGTTTTGTAGGGCATGTAGTGATGGCAGACGAAAATGAAGATATTGCCATTATAAAAACAAACGAAGATTTTTCAGGCTTACCGGAACTGGACTTTTCTGAGTTGTCGCAGCTCAATGTCAGGGATGAAGTGTATGTGCTCGGCTATCCTTACGGTATGCCCTACACGGAAACACAGGGTATTGTGTCTTCCCCCCGCCAGCTCATGAACGGGAAATACTATATCCAGACGGACGCACCGGTGAACCCGGGAAACAGCGGCGGTCCCCTGGTGAATGCCAATGGACAGATCATCGGGATCACTACCTCAAAATTCACAGAAGCGGATAACATGGGTTTTGCCGTGCCTGTGAATATCCTGGCGGAAGTGATCGAAATTTATTCAACCTATAACCCGGCGCAATACAGCATTGTTTGCTCCGGCTGCAAAACAGTCATAGAAGAAGCAGGCGAATACTGTAATAACTGTGGCGGTAATGTTGATCCGTTGCTGTTTGAAGAACAGGAGCTGAGCGCACTCTCCAACCTGATAGAAGAAGAATTGAAAACACAGGGCATTAATCCCATCCTGGCAAGGGCCGGGTATGAGTACTGGAGCTTTCACAGCGGCAGCTCGCTTATACGGATCTTTGTTTATAACAAAAGTTATGTGTATGCCACCTCTCCTATCAACAAAATGATGAGTAAAAATATGCCGGAGCTGCTGAATTACCTATTATCTCCCGCACAGCTCCCGTATAAGCTGGGCGTATACGAAGGAGAAATATACCTGTCCTACAGAACGCATATTTCAGATGTGTTCAATGAGAAATTTGCAAAACGCGAGCTGGAGCGACTGGTAAAACTATCTGAAAAGGCAGACCAGACAGATAATTTCCTGCTGGAGACCTTCGGATGCCCGCTGTCCGTAGAATCGAAAATAGCGTAAGGAAAGAGAATGTGGAAAATACAAGGAAAGATGAAAATGTGAAAGTGATGATGATCTTGCTGAAAATTATGGAATTTGCAACGTGATACTATTTCCGGTACTTAGGCTATTTTACCGATTCCATCAGGTATAAATTTTAATTTTCCGGCAACATATCCCGAAGGATGCCCAGTATATTTTCGATATCAACTGCAAACTGCAGCCTGTTGCTATATAAGGACAGTCTTCCTCCGCATATAGCGGGCAGCATTAATCTTCTTCCTTACCTGTATGGATCGTCAGCCCCGGCGTAGCGCTCTCGATCTTGTACAGCATGAGGCGGGCAATGTTTGCCGCCCGAATCTTGGCCTCCTGCGCTTTCTCTCCAACGAACAGCTCGTCCACCGTCTGCGTAAACAGCAGCAACCATTCATTAAATTCTTCTTTGGATAATGTTGTCAGCCGGCTAAGCGCAACATGCTTGCTCATCGGGTTGCCGGAATAAGAATGCTCACCCAAAAGAATGCTGCCCCAGAAAGCATACATCTTTGGTAAATGATGCTCCCAATCTACCTTTGCCACCTCATCAAAAATATACCCGATAACGGGGTTGCTCCTTACTTTTTCGTAAAAAGTATCTACCAGCCACCTGATATCTTCCGCTTTTTCAATATCCTTTTTCATCTTAACATGTCCCGGAAACATTCCGGTTCTGCAAAGATAGGTAACCCCATACAGTTTTACGGACTTTACCACGAAACAAGTCACCGGCGATCACAGGAGCCGGCCTGCAGTAACTAATGCTTATCATCTTTTCTATTGAGCAAGATCATTCAGGATCCAATAGCTGATCACTGCTCCCCCCGGCAGATTCAGTATCTTTAGCCCTAATTCGTTTAAATTCATAGTTTATGAAGTTTCGCATTGAATCTCCGGGGCATAGGTTAAGCCCGTCTCTGAAAGAATTTGTGACCAAAAAACTGGGCTCGCTGGACAGGTACTACAAAGACATCCAGGAAGTAGAAGTAACGCTTCTGAATGAAACCAAAGGAGCCAAAGAAATCATTACCTGTACGCTCAACATACGTGTACCCGGAAAAGACGAGTACATCAAGGCAAAATCCACCATTTTTGAAGATGCGGTGCTGAAAGCTGCCGATAGCGCCAAAAGAAGATTGCGTATCCGCAAAACACAATTGCAGGCTGCCCGCAAAAGCGCAAAGCCCAACAGGAAAGTTGCTGCCAAAAAGGCTTCCTGATAAATTACTTTTTCAGCAGGTTGGGGATCATTTTCCCTGACCTGTTTTTTTGCTCCTTACTGATACAGGAATATTTCCACACTGCGGTTCTGCGCTCTTCCTTCTTCGGTGTCATTACCTGCCGCAGGATTCTCCTCCCCGTTAAAGGACATGGTGACCTGGTCGGCCGACACGCCAAGCTCCAGCAGATAGGACTGCACATGCTCTGCACGATGGTATGAAAGCACCTCGTTATAATCATCTGAACCTACACTATCCGTGTTACCTGCAATGCTCACCTTAAGCGTGGGGTCGAAGATCAGCTTATCAGCCAGCTGCAGTATCTTATTAAAATCATCATTCCCTTTCAATTCATACTTATCAAACCCAAAATGTACTTTTTCTGCAACGAGGGCTTTACTTTCATGCCTCAACTGCTCATGCAGATTGCGGTTAGCGACATTCTCAATGGAGCGTATGTTGACAGCTTTTTTCGCCTTGAATTTCGCCACCGGCTTTTCCTTTTTCGCAGGCAGCTTATTTTCAATTTTCATTTCAGGAGAAACAACTTCTTTCAATACAACTTCAGGAACAATATCGATCGCAGGTATCTCAATAGTACCGGTATTTCCACCGCTTTCGAAACTACCAGATACCGGTATGCTAAAATGGGTTAGCGCCAGGCTTATTATTATAGCCACTATATGCTTCATACATCCGTGTTTATACTTATTACAAGATGCATAAAAATACTATCCGGATGGCTGTCATCTAAGCATTTCAAGCGAAAGTTTCCTGTAAACGCCGAAAGTTATCAAAGGTGAAATAAGCAGGAAGCGTTTGCGAACATTGGCAGAAAAATTACATCCTGGCAAACATATATTTAGCAGGTCTGCCGTACATTTCACGCACAGCCCGCTATGAAGTGTAAAGGAAGCAAATGATTTCTTTTTTTGAACACTTCTCCTTTGCGATCGCTGCGTCGCTCCTTGGGCTTTGTGTGCCCTATGGATGCAGGATGTAATTCTATGCTTTGTAATAACGAAAAAACCGGCATTGCTGCCGGTCTTCCCTTAGCGTACGGATGGACAATTAATTTTTGAGGATCGTAAATTCCACTCTCCTGTTCAGCTGTCGCCCCTCATCGGTTTCATTGGTAGCCACCGGCTTCAGCTCGCCATATCCTTTGGAGATGAGCCTGGCGGGTGCGATACCTTTGGAAACAATATAATTCAGTACGGATCTTGCACGGTTATCACTCAGTGTGTAGTTATAGGAATCCGATCCCTTGCTGTCGGTATGAGCGCTCAGCTCAATTTCTATAGCCGGGTTATCATTCAGCAGCTTCACCACCCTGTCCAGCTCAATAAAGGATTCCGGGCGCAGGTCCGCCTTATCAAAGTCGAAGAACACGTTATTTAAACGGACCACCTGACCAATTTCGATCGGCACCAGGTACAGGTCTTTATGAATTTCCTTGTATCCTTCTTTGATCAGGGAATCCAGGTTCAGGTTCTCCGATTGTGCAAAAAACTTATCCGAAGTAGCCCTGATCAGGTAATTTTTATCATAAGGTAATACGATCTGGAAAGAGCCGTCTACCGGGCTGGCCAACCCGTTGCCCACTTCCGTTCCATCGGGCAGCGTTTCGTATACCAGCGAAGCGCTGATAGGTTGTTTGGTTTTAGCATTATACACATTGCCGCTGACCAATACCACGGGGTCCGGCTTTTCTTCTTCCATCAAAGCTACCCTCACTACATCGCTTTCGCCATAGGTATTTTCATAGGTGGTCAGGTAGGCATATTCACCGCCGGCATCCAGCGTAAAGAAAGCATCCCATCCATCTGTATTGATAGGTGAACCCAGGTTGACAGGATCGGTCCATTTTGCCCAGGTTTTATCGAGCCGTCTCGTCATCCATATATCGTTATCGCCTAATCCACCCGGTCGGTCGCTGCTGAAATACATGGTAACACCATCGGCGGCAAGATAAGGGGTCATCTCGTCGTAGTCCGGCAGGTTTATTTTCTTGCCAATGGATTTTGGCTCGCTCCAGTAACCTTCCGGCAACAGAAAGCTGACATAAATATCATTATAAGGACTGGCCACTTTAGGCGTCATATACAACAACAGGGTTTTACCATCGTGGCTCATCGTAGCGCCGGAATGCCGTCCCCTGTCATATTTGTAATAATTTTTTATCGGTAGCTGGTTCGGCACGCTCCAGGTGCTGTCCTCCTGCATCACACACATGCTTACTCCTTTTCCCAGAAAAGCACCCTCATCGTAGGCGCCTCTTATCAGTATTTTGTTTTTGTCCGGCGACACCCAGTAAACCGCATTGTAATGGGTTGTATTTAATGGGTACCCCATATGTACCGCTTCGCCCCAATGGCCGGCGGTATCCCTTATGGAATACCATATATCCTGGGAATTAGGCACCGCACCGAACTTGGTATTGGCGGGATGATTTTCGCATATAAAAAACAACAGGTTACCATCAGCAGATACCGTGGGTCTCAGCTCAGGCAGGTTCGAATTCACCTTCACCCCCAGGTTCTGGATCTTTACGATGGTAGATTCCGTGATAATGTTCTCCGCTTGTTGCACCAGCTTCACCGTAGTGTCTGCAGCCAAAGGCTGTGCATACAGATTATATGTTTGAAACAACAGGAAAGAAAAAAGTAAATGTGTTTTCACCAGATAATGTTTTCTGGTAATGTAACGTCTGCAGGTGATACGCCATTTTATTGCACGCAGGAACCTATCAATAATCAATTTGGAGAAGCGTTTCAGCAACCACCGGAGATTATTTTTTAACATATGATAACAGCGCAGCATACCTGCGAAAACGGTATGCCGGTTCACCGGATCAATCAACCACTTTCCATTTTCACGAAGGCTTAACCGCAGGAACCGGTATAGTTCAGGATAGTTTTCCCGGGGTAAAGCCTACATTCAGACAAATTACCGAGGCGCAGAACCGGAAATTCCGCTTATTGAAGCGGGTCGGGTGCATTTACCTTTGAGAGTAGTTCCGGTTTTCGTCCATACAAATTCCTTATCGGCCGGTGTCTTCACCATAACCGTTAACTTAAGGAACACGATCGGTAAAATGCCCCGGAAGGGGTTTAATCTGAATACTCCCCAACGCTGTTGGGGATGAACCGGTGGTGAGATTTACATTGAATCCGCCGCGGCGGATTCAACAAAAGTTTTGATATGTACCTCCCAACTTTGTTGGGGGCTATTCATGTATTAGCCCTTCGGGCTTAAATTGACGGCGATGGTGTCTTCACCCACCGGAAAACGTAAAGCGAAGATGTTGGAATACACCTAACAATACAGATCATTAAATTGTTTACATTTATACCCTGAAATGTGATTGCCAGGCATATGAAACCATATCTAAAGATATTATGCATTGTTGCGCCCCTGAGTCTGTTGTTGTACCTCATAGAAGCATGTAACAATACTTCTGCCACCTACCAGGGCAATAAGCTTCCACAGTCTGTCAGCTATAATTTTGATATCCGCCCCATTCTGTCAGACAAGTGTTTTGCCTGCCATGGTCCGGATGAAAACAAAAGAGAAGGCGGACTTCGCCTGGACCTGGAAGAAAGCGCTTATGCAGCACTGAAAGAAAACCCAGGCGCCCATGCCCTGGTACCCGGGCAGCCGGAAGCTTCACAGGCTTACCTGAGAATTGTTACGCCGGACTCCAGCCTGCTGATGCCTCCGCCTGTTTCCAATTTAAAGCTGACACCATACGAAGTTCAGTTGATCGAAAAATGGATCAGGCAGGGAGCAAAGTATGAAAAGCACTGGGCTTTTACCCCTCCTAAAAAAGCAGAGATACCCCAGGTAAAAAATGCAGCATGGGTAAGGAATGATATCGACAATTTCATCCTGCAAAAAATGGAGGAAAAAAACCTGTTGCCCAGTAAGGAAGCAGATAAGGAAAGACTGCTGAAAAGATTGTGCCTGGACTTAACCGGGCTGCCCCCTACCATAGAAATGATGGACGCCTTTCTTGCGGATAACAGTCCCGATGCCTACGAAAAAATGGTAGATCACCTGTTGCAGCAGCCAACTTACGGCGAAAAAATGGCCCTGCACTGGCTGGATATCGCCCGCTATGCCGACTCACACGGATACCAGGACGACGGATACCGCACCCAATGGCCCTGGCGGGACTGGGTAATACATGCCTTCAACACCAATATGCCTTACAATACTTTCGTTACCTGGCAACTGGCAGGTGACCTGTTGCCCGAGGCTACCAAGGAACAATTGCTGGCCACCGGCTTTAACCGCAACCATAAAATAACCGAGGAAGGTGGCGTGATCCCGGAAGAATACCGGTTCATGTATGTCGCAGACCGTACCGACCTGTTCGGCAAAGGACTGTTGGGTATTACTATGGAATGTGCCCAATGTCACGATCACAAATACGATCCTTTTTCCCAAAAGGAATATTACCAGTTGTATGCTTTCTTCAACAATGTTAAAGAAGTAGGTATTGAGTCCGTGATCGGTGGTCCGGAAACCTATGCCAAGAAACCCCTGATGGAGATTAGCAATGAGGATGTCAAAGAGGTACTGAATTTCATTAACAAACCCGATACGCAGCAGCTGATCGTGTCCATCATGGGTGAGCCGGATACCGTTCGTAAAACCCATGTATTGATACGGGGCAACTATGAATCTTTCGGTGAAGAAGTAAAACCTGCCACACCGGCTGCCATCCTTCCCTTCGACAGCACAAAGTATACGCGCAACCGGTTGGGGCTGGCCGGCTGGCTTTTCGACAACAGTAACCCGTTGACGGCAAGGGTATATGCCAATATATTATGGCAGGAATTCTTTGGAAGAGGGCTGGTAAAAACAGCCGGTGATTTCGGTATGCAGGGGGAACTGCCGTCCCATCCCGCGTTGCTGGACTGGCTGGCATCCGATTTCATGGAGCACAACTGGGATATCAAACGGTTTGTGAAACAAATGGTGATGTCTGCTACTTACCGGCAATCTGCCGTGGTAACCAAAGAAAAGCTGGCAGTTGACCCTGAAAACATTTATCTGTCCCATGGCCCACGTTATCGTATACACGCAGAATTCATTCGCGATATTGTGCTGGCAAGCAGCGGCTTGCTCAATCGCTCTATCGGCGGTCCCAGCGTAAAGCCCTACCAGCCGGAAGGACTCTGGGAAGGTGCTACATCGGGTCGCGGGCTGTTATCCATTTATGTACAGGACCACGATGAAAGGATCTACCGGCGGGGCATGTATACGCTTATTAAACGTACCGTCCCCCCTCCTACCATGGCTATTTTCGACGCCAGCAACCGTGATATATGTGAAGTAACAAGGCTGAAAACCAATACGCCGCTACAGGCACTGGTGATGATGAACGACCCTACCGTGCTGGAAGCATCCAGGGTGCTGGCAGCGCAGCTGATCAAAGAGCAATCGGCGCAGGATGATAAGATCATCAAGGCTTTCCGGAAAATAGTTTCGAGGAAGCCCTCTGCAAAAGAAGTGGAAATATTAGGCAGCTACTATAACAGTCAATTACAAGCGATAGACGAGCAGTCGGCAACAAAGATGCTGGCAATAGGGGAATATCCGCTGGATGAGACCATTGACAAAAAGAAACTGGCCGCTTTCATGCGGGTAATAGCCACCATTTACAACATGGAAGAAACCATTACAAAAACTTAACCCTGATAAAAACAAAAGTGATGGAAAAAGAAATACTGGAACATGGTTTTTCGTGGAACAGAAGACGGTTTTTATCCACGATGAGCCTGGGTATCGGTAGTGTCGCCCTGGGATCATTGCTAATGCCGGACCTTTTTAAAAGCGGGGGCATGACGGAGGAAGATTTTATTCCCGGCATACCGCATTTTGCGCCCAAAGCCAAAAGGGTTATCTATCTTTTTCAGAACGGCGCTCCGTCGCAGCAGGAGCTGTTTGATTACAAGCCGAAGCTGAGAGAAATGACCGGCATAGAAATACCGGACTCTGTGAGGGGAAACCAGCGCCTGACCGGCATGACAGCCTACCAGGCTTCCTTTCCGCTGGTAGGATCGTTTGTAGATTTCAAGCAATATGGAAAATCACAGGCATGGGTAAGCGATCTTATGCCTTATACTGCCAAAATAGTGGATGAGCTTTGTATCATCAAGTCCATGTATACCGAAGCCATCAACCACGACCCTGCGCTCACCTTCCTGCAAACGGGGGCACAGGTAGGCAACCGGCCCAGCATGGGCGCCTGGCTGAGCTATGGGCTGGGCAACGAGAACAAGAACCTGCCGAACTTTACCGTATTGTTGTCCCGCGGCATTGGCAACGGACAGGGTGTGTATTCCAAGCTCTGGTCCAACGGCTTCCTCGATTCCGTGCACCAGGGTGTGCAGTTCAGCAAGGGAGAAGACCCGGTATTATACCTGCGGGATCCGGAAGGCATGTCGCGGAAGGAAAGAAGGGAAATGCTCGATAAGCTGGCAGAGCTGAATGATCTTTCTTATAAAGAAATGGGTGACCCGGAAATAGCCGCCAAAGTGCAGCAATATGAGATGGCCTACCGCATGCAGACTGCTGTTCCGGACGTAATGGACCTTTCAAAAGAGCCGGATGATATCGTAAAGCTATATGGTCCCGACTGCCTGGTGCCCGGTACCTATGCTGCCAATTGCCTGCTGGCCCGCAAGCTATCGGAGAACGGGGTACGGTTCGTGCAGTTGTACCACCAGGGATGGGATCAGCACGGTAACCTGCCTTTTGAAATAGAAAAGCAGGCAAAGGATGTGGACCAGGCCTCTGCGGCGCTGGTCATGGACCTGAAGCAGCGCGGATTGCTGGATGAAACGCTGGTAATATGGGGCGGAGAATTCGGACGGACCAGCTATACACAGGGCAGGCTCACAAAGGATAATTACGGGCGCGACCACCATCCGCGCTGTTTCACGATATGGATGGCAGGTGGTGGGGTCAAGCCCGGCATCGTGTACGGGGAGACAGATGAGTTTGGATATAATATCACCAGCAACCCGGTGCATGTGCACGATTTTCAGGCCACCGTATTACACCAGTTGGGACTCGATCATGAAAAGCTGATATACAAGCACCTGGGACGCAGGTACCGGTTAACGGATGTGTCCGGTACCGTAGTAAAAGATATACTGGCCTGATCAGGCAATCATCAATTTGTCAGCTATACATTACCGTTAATGAACAAAAAGCTCATTGTGTTTTTCAGCCAGGCGCTGGCAGCGTTGGTTGTGTTTATCATTTTTCTCCTGCTATTCGAAAACAGGCTGGTAG
>CAKSVK010000120.1 GCA_934502905.1 uncultured Chitinophagaceae bacterium | reverse complement strand
CCAATAGTCCTAACTGCATACAGTTTGCGGTTCGGGATACAGGGATCGGCATCAGTGAAGAAAACCAGAAAATTATATTTGAGGCTTTTCAGCAGGCTGATGGATCTACCCGTCGTAAGTTTGGCGGTACAGGGCTGGGGCTATCTATAAGCCGTCAGCTTGCCCGTTTGCTTGGCGGGGAAATATCTGTGGACAGTGCACCGGCGGCAGGCAGCACCTTTACACTGGTAATTCCGGAAAATAAGTCAGAAGGTTCATTAACGCCGGATGCAGGTGCTAAAGCAGATAACGCTGATAATACAAAAGCTCCTGCCCAGGAAAGGCAAACTTCAGCAGTTATCAATATTCCGGAGGAGATTGCCGATGACAGGAATAATATTCAGCCAGGGGATAAAATAATACTCATTGTTGAAGACGATATACATTTTGCTGAAGCGCTTTTAAAGTTCAGCAACCAGCATGGATATAAGGGGGTTGTTATTGTGAGGGGCGACTTTGCTACACAGGCCGCGGAACAGTACCAGCCGCTGGCTATTTTGCTGGATATTCAGCTGCCGTTAAAAAGCGGGTGGGAGGTAATGGATGAAATCAAGGCCAACCCTAAAACCCGTCATATTCCGGTCCATGTTATGTCTTCTACCCAGGCAAAAAGGGAAAGCCTCCTGAAGGGAGCTATCGATTTTATCAGTAAGCCGGTTGCCCAGGAACAACTGGAAAAGGTGTTTCAGAAGATAGAGGAAGCGCTTGCCCGGAATCCCAGGAAAGTATTGATCGTAGAAGAAAATGCCAAGCATGCCGCCGCACTTTCCTACTTTCTCAGCAATTTTAATATTGCATCAGAAATAAAAAATAATGTACAGGACAGCATTTCATCTTTGTTGTCGGACAGGGTGAATTGTGTGATACTGGATATGGGGGTGCCCGACAAAACGGGTTATGAAGTATTGGAGGCCATTAAGCATGAGCATGGGCTTGAAGACCTGCCTATTATTATTTTTACAGGTAAGAAGATATCCCATGCGGAAGAACTACGTATAAAACAATATGCCGATTCGGTTGTTATTAAAACGGCTCATTCCTTCCAGCGGATTCTTGACGAGGTAGGATTGTTTTTACACCTGGTTGAGGAAAATACGGTATCCGGCACAAGGAAGCTTAATAAAATGGGCTCACTTAACGAAATATTAAAAGGAAAAACCGTACTGATCGCTGATGATGATGTAAGAAATATTTTTTCTATAACCAAAGCGCTTGAAGACTACCAGATGAAGGTGATCTCCGCGATCGACGGTAAGGATGCCCTGTTGCAAATAAATGATCACCCTGAAATTTCAATTGTACTTATGGATATGATGATGCCGGAGATGGATGGTTATGAAACCATGCAACGGATCAGGAGCTTGCCGGGATATAACAGGATTCCTATTATTGCCATCACGGCAAAAGCGATGACGGGCGACCGGGAGAAATGTATCCGGTCTGGCGCATCGGACTATATTTCCAAGCCGGTAGATAAAGATCAGCTGTTATCCCTGTTGAGGGTTTGGTTATATGAAAATTAACGAAATGAAGGCGATGAAAAACGAGAAAATAATTTTGATCATTGACGACGATAGCCGTAATATATTTGCCCTGCAACTGACGTTAAAAACGCGGAAATACAACTGCCTCTCCTGCCAGAGCACGGCGGAAGGGTTGATGTTTTTACAAACCAATCCACGGATAGCATTAGTATTAATAGATATGATGATGCCGGAAATGGATGGGTATGAAGCGATTCGGATCATCCGTTCTTCGGCACAGCACGCTGCTATTCCTGTTATAGCCGTTACGGCACAAGCCATGAGCGGGGACAGGGAAAAATGCCTGGCAGCGGGGACGGATGGGTACATTGCAAAGCCTATAGATGTTGACAAACTGGTTACTGTAATCGAAAAATGGTTGTAATGCTGGAACCGGATATTGTAAAAGATACAGAAATGGAAATATTATTAAAAGATATTTCCAGTATATATGGTTACGATTTTACGCAATACAGCAGAGCTTCTCTTAAAAGACGCCTGAACAGGATTTGTGTGATAGATAAGTTTACGGGTTTTGCAGAATTAAGATACAAACTCATCAACGACGCATCTTATTTACCCCGTTTTGTAGAAGAAATAACAGTAAATGTTACTGAGATGTTCCGGGATCCCCATTTCTACAAAGCTTTAAGAATGCATATCTTACCTGTACTAGGCACCTATCCCTTTATACGTATCTGGATTGCGGGATGTGCAACCGGAGAAGAAGCCTATTCGCTTGCCATCCTGTTAAAAGAAGCCGGCTTATACGATAAATCGCTTATTTATGCCACAGATATAAATTCAGGGGCTTTGGAGAAAGCGTCAAAAGGCATATTCCCCGCAGCCCCTATGAAGCAATATGCAGAAAACTATATCCTTTCCGGAGGCAACGAAGATTTTTCGTCTTACTATGTTTCTCAATACGACCGGGTCAGGTTCCACGCTGAGCTCAATACAAAAATAATTTTTTCGACGCATAACCTGGTTTCTGATTCTTCATTCAACGAATTTCAGCTGATCTTATGCAGGAACGTTCTTATCTATTTTAATAAGGAACTTCAAAACAGGGTGTTTAGACTGTTCGACGAAAGCCTGCAATCGTTAGGTTATCTTGCATTAGGCACAAAAGAGACGATCCTGTTTGCAAACCTCGACCATAAGTACCGGCAATGTAAGGACGAAAAAATATGGAAAAAGATCATGCATGAATCCTTATGAAAAAGAATCGTAACCGAACGGAAATATTGTTGATAGGTGGTTCTGCAGGCAGTATCGGCGTGCTTTTAAATATGCTTCCCCACCTGGATAAAACACTTTCTTTTCCGGTTGTGATTGTTTTACACCGTAAGGCAGGTAATGAAAACACGTTGAATACATTACTGGAGGCCTATAGCAGCCTGCCGGTCATAGAGGCATATGATAAGCTTGCCATGTATCCCGGATGCGTTTACCTGGCGCCTGCAGACTATCATCTTTTATTTGAAGATAAGGAGCAGATCATAATTGATCTGTCGGAAAAGATAAATTATTCCAGGCCATCCATTGATGTTACTTTTCGGTCGGCAGCACATATTTTCAGGGAAAATACTACTGCTTTATTATTATCGGGGGCTAATAATGATGGTGTGGAGGGAATGCTTTCTGTGGCGAGGTATGGAGGAATCGTTCTTTTACAGGATCCTGATACCGCCGAGGTAAGTTACATGCCCAGGCAGGCGTTGCTTAATGTAAAAGCAGATGAAATATTAAAGCCCGGGAATATGGCACGCTTTTTTAATCAACTCAATACAAAAAATGGCGATGAACAACAGCAAAACAATACTCGTATTTGATGATGATGCTGATATACTGGATATATTTAAGATTGTTCTGCAGGCAGCAGGATATCGTGTTGAATCAAGCCAGACTTCTGATGATATTATAGAGAAAGCCAGATCGGTGAACCCCGATATCATTATTATGGATAACTGGATACCTGGTATAGGAGGACTCAAGGCAACGCAGCTATTAAAGTCCGATCCTGCCTGTAAGCATATCCCGGTTATTTACTGTTCCGCAAACAGGGATTTACGTTCCCTGGCCGAACAGGCAAATGCGGAAGCCTTTCTCGCCAAGCCATTTGATTTGAGGGATCTCGAAAAAACGGTGGCGGAGTTATTGAAGAATGATGACCGGTCAACACACAATTAGTCATTTCCTTTGGGTATAGTGAAGCTAAACAGGGAGCCTCTGCCGGGCTCACTCTCTATGTGAATCGTTCCCTTATGACGATGGATGATTTCCCTGCTGATGTATAAATCCATTCCTGATCCCGGATCCGCGCTTCCTGCTGCACGATAGAAGGGGGTAAATATTCTGTCATGATTTTCTTTGTCAATGCCAATACCATGATCTTTAACAGATACCGTAGCGGTATCCATCTCCTCTGTTATATCAACCTCTATTGATGCGCCGGCCGGGGAATACTTCACTGCATTCTTCAGAAGACTGATCAGTACCTGCCCTATATGATACCGGTCGGCATGTAACAATACAGGGTTGGATGTGCCAAATTTAAAACTGTGACCCGTTTCATTTTTAAGAAGACCGATGCTTTCTTTAATTAACCCTCCCAGCTCAAACTCTTCCGGATGTAATTGCAGCGATGTTATTGTTCTGGAAAATTCCTGCAGGATATTGACGAGAAAAGTGGTTCTGTCAACCTGGTGTAAGCAACCTTCCACCACCCTGTGTCCTTTTTCATCAAGCGGAATGAATTTTTTTAAAATTTGTAAAGAACATTTTAAGGTAGTAAGAGGTGTTTTTAATTCATGGCTGGCAGCAGCAACAAGTTCATCCAGCTTACTTCCCAATATTTTTATTTCGTTATGTAAATAATTCTTTTGCGATAGTGCGTTTGTTTTTTCTGAAATATGCCGGATGATTATTGAAGTGCCTATGATCGTTCCTGTATCGTTTTTGACAGGTGAGATGAAACATGAAAGCGGAATAAGCCTGTTTCCCTTTGTTTTTCCCAACTTTATATTCTCCTGATCCTGTTCGTTCTCTTTTATTATTGGGGCCGCTGTAGAATCTCCTCCCGGATCCGGCGCTTCAGGGAAGAGCAGTGAAATGTGTTTCCCTGTGATTTCATTTGCTGTATAGCCAAATAATTTTTCTGCTGCAGGGTTCCAGCTGATAACAGATCCTTTTGATGTAATGCTGATGATGGCATTATTGCAGGAATTAACGATGGATGCTAATAAAGCATATTTTTCTTTTTCCTGCAATGCATCAGTAATGATCGGACCGGGCATACAAACGGGTAAATATTTGATGCGAATATCGGAGAAATCCCTGAAGTTAAAGTCTTGTTTTTTTAGAAGTCAGTTTGCATTTATTCACTGTGGTGCCAGTTAATTGGTATGCATATTGCGTTACTTGCTTTAATTCAAATTTATTTAATAACACTTTTAAATGTTTAACACATGGATCACAAAGCATGCATTGATGCGCTTAATGATTTAGTCAAAATCAATAATGACCGCATTGCAGGATATCAAAAAGCCATAGAAGAGTTGAACGATGAAGAGAATAAGGATTTAAAGTCTTTATTTGCCAGAATGATTACAGAAAGTAAAGCTTGTAAGGAGGAGCTGAAACAAATGATTCATTCCTACGGCGGTGACAGCGAAAGTGGTACAACTGCTTCAGGTAAGCTTTACAGGGCCTGGATGGATGTAAAGGCGTTTTTTGGCGGAGGCGACAGAGCCACCGTTTTAAAAAACTGTGAAGCCGGAGAAGATGCTGCCCAAAAAGCTTACCAGACAGCATTGGAGGATGACTCGGTAATGGCGCAAACTAAAGTCCTGATAAGAAAGCAGAAAGAACAATTACGTCATTCGCATGATGAAATAAAGCAACTCCGGGATGCGGCTGTTGCCCACTAAAGTACAGAACGTTCTTTCAGGATCAACATAGTATAATAAAGGGCAGCATATAGAAGTGCTGCCCTTTATTATAACCGTGGTATGTACTATCCTGCATCACCTCCTGTACTTTGCACCGGGGTACAGGCGTATGCGAAGGTTGCATTAAGATGCACTTTTTCTCCCCAAAAAGAATGATAAAATAAAAAGTACCAAAAAGATAAAGAAGATTACTTTAGCAATACCGGCAAAGGCAACAGCCACTCCCGTAAAGCCTAATACCGCTGCGATAACAGCAATAATTAAAAATGTGATTGTCCAGCGTAGCATAACCTGAGTTTTAAGTAAAAAAATACTCGATAAAGAGTCTGGATTATAAACCTGCTCTATAAAAAACAATAACTATACCAAGGGTGTATTTGCCTTCGGTGAGCATAGTTCAGGTTTTCGTTCTATACAGACTTCTGATACCATTGTTGGTGGTGTGAGTGGGTTTATGCACAGTCCCTTCTAACAATATCTGTTGATATTACTGTTGTTGGTGGTGTTATACACGGGTACTCCCGCAAACACCAACAGCGGCATTAAGTTCTGATGACAGGAATATAATGTTAATACTGCTGTGGAAAGTGTAGAAGCGTATCTACATGTGGCCGGCAAAAGGGGAATACACCGGTTATTGCCGGTTAGCTTTATCATCCCGCATAGGCATATGAGCCATATAATGGAAGGAAGGTTGAAGCATCTTGCTGGCTCGTTTTTTGAATAATTGAATAAAAATGAATCAGGATCAGTTAATACTAATAAGTGGGAACGGTAATCATATGTTTTTTCCGGAATCCATATTGGAAGAAATCGGAGGCTTCCTGAGAAGCAGCGGAGAAAAGGTAGCTGTTGCGGAGAGTGTTACAGCAGGCCTGCTGCAGCTTGCCTTTTCTCAAATTCCTAATGCCTCCCTTGTATACAAGGGAGGCATCACTACCTATACGCTGGAAGAAAAAGTGAGATTGCTGGATGTTGATCCCGTTCTTGCAGAAAAAACAGATTGCGTATCGGAGAAGATCACTTCTCAAATGGCTGTGAGCGCTGCCAGGTTATTCAATGTGGAATGGTCCGTTGCAACAACCGGTTATGCTACCCCGGTGCCGGAATCGGGGAACAGGTGTTTTGCCTTTTTTTCAATTTATCACAAAAATAAATTAGCGATCAGAAAAAGAATTGAAATGGAAGCCTGCCCGCGCCAGATAGATGTCCAACATTTTTATGTTGAAAAGGTATTGGCTGAATGGCATGCATTGCTTGGACTGGGTTAAGAAAATTTTCCAACCTGTTTCCATTTGGTCAGTTTTTAATAATCAAAAAGTAATGAACGATGAAAATGAATAAAAACAGTGATGAGATGATCACGGAGGATCCGAAAACAAAGTACCCGCAACCACCGTTTGATAAACAAAAGCAGGAGTTCCCGGGAATAGAATCCGAAATGACACCCAGGGCAGATCATGGAGAAGATACTTATAAAGGTTCGGAAAAATTAAAAAACAAGGTTGCTATTATAACAGGTGGGGATTCTGGGATTGGAAAAGCAGTTGCTATTGCATTCGCCAGAGAAGGCGCGGATGTGGTGATCAGTTATCTGGAGGGTAAAGAGGATGAAGACGCCAGGGATACTGCCGGCTATGTAAAAGAAGCGGGAAGAAAATGCCTGCTGATTAAAGGTGACATTACCAGCGAACAACATTGTAAAGAAATAGTATCCGCAACGGTGAACGAGTTTGGACAGATAGATATTCTTGTAAACAACGCAGCTTTTCAAATGGCGCGTCAGTCATTACAGGATATCCCGGAGAAAGAATGGCTGTATACTTTTGCCGTTAACATCCATGCTATGTTTTATTTGTGCAAAGCTGCGGAACCTCATATGAGGCCCGGCAGCTCTATTGTAAATACAACTTCGGTGAATGCGTATCATCCATCGGAAGACCTGTTGCCGTATGCCGCCACAAAAGCCGCTATACAGAATTTTACCGCCAATCTAAGCCAGATCTTTTTAAAGCAGAATAAAGGTATCCGGGTGAATGCCGTAGCGCCGGGACCTGTATGGACACCCTTGATTCCTTCCACCAAATGGCAGGATATAGAGACCTTCGGTGAGAACACACCATTAGGCCGGCCGGGTCAACCGGCAGAGATCGCCCCTTCTTTTGTTTTCCTGGCATCTGAAGAGAGCAGCTATATCTCCGGCGCCACTCTTCCGGCGACGGGGGGACGTATCACAATATGATCCGCAAAGAATGGAAGGTGATGACTTTTGCCGGCAAAACTATAAGTATGTGGAATTGTGTAGAAAAAATTCCCGATTTCGGGAATATAAAAACAGTAAGTTAAAAAGGAAATGCTTATAGTACATTGGCACCATTTTTTCTATATACCAGGTAGTTTCTAGATAGGGGTGGTTTGGTAAAACAAATCTGAGAACACACTCTTTTAACCTGATCTGGATAATACCAGCGTAGGAAGAATAGAGACAGAAGGCTCTGGTTTTGCGACCGGAGTCTTTCTTTTTGTCCGCTTGTAACAAAGCGGAAAAGATACCGTTTACCATAAAAAACAAACCCCTTCCATTGCGGATAAGCTTTTAAATCATGCAATTTTCGTTGTATATTTAGATTGCTTACACTATGCTGAATAAGCCTCTACGGCTGCTATCCTGTTGAAATTCTTTTTTGATTATTTTATTTACGCAGGGTATTTATATGATTAAATCAGTAAAGAAAATCAGATTAGGTTATGCAATTGCCTTCCTGCTGCTGCTGGCGTCATACTTTTTTATTATTTCAGCAAACCGGCGTCTGGAGAAGGAAAAAAAATGGATCCTTCATAACAGGGAACAGTTTAAGAAAATAACGGATCTCGAATTGGCCATGAGAGAGGCGGAGTCAAATGCGCAGGGATACCTCGCCAGCCGGAATGCCCATTTTTTAAATCGGTTCAGGCAAAATGAATGGGCTATAGACAGCCTGTCCCGAAGGCTGGCTGTTCTCAGCAACAGCGACGCAGCATTGTCTGATAAAAAGAAGCAGTTACAGTTGATGATAGATCGCCGTTTGGCCGAGCTGGGCACAGCTATCGGGGCGCAGCGGCCGGCGACATCGGTAATGCCGCCGGTATCAGATAATACAGCGCATCCTGACAGCATATTTCAGCAGTTGCAGGAGATGCGGGATATAGAAGAACAGTCCATGCAATACAGGGTGTCCCGGCTCAATAATTTCTATACGAGCACGGAAGCTTCCATATATCTTTCCCTGTTGGTTGCTCTTATTGCTGCCGTATATGCTATTACAACCTTTAACACCCAGCTGAGCCGCAGGCGAAGGATGAACCAGGCTGCCAATCAATACAGGATGGATCTGGAAAAGAATGTAAAAGAGCTGAATGAAAAAAATGTCGAATTAAAAAGCTTAAGAGGAATAGAAAAGCTGGCTGTTATCGGGCGGGTGGCAAGGGTAATGGCCCATGAAATAAGGAACCCGCTTACCAATATTTCTTTGGCCACGCAACAGTTATGCGACCTGCCTTATGCAGAAAAAGATGAAGAGACCCATTTGCTCTTTAATATTATTAAGCGGAATTCAGACCGTATCAGCCAGATAGTGGCAGACCTGCTGAATGCAACCAAGTATATGCAGCTGGATATACAAAAAGAAGACATCAACACGATACTGGACGAAAGCCTGGAGATGGCGAAAGACCGGCTGTTGCTAAAAAAGATAGAGGTACGCAAACACTACGCAGCGGATCTTTGTGACGTTTTGATAGATAAGGAACGTATAAAAATAGCCATTTTAAATATTATTGTTAACGCTATTGAAGCCATGGACGAAAAAGAAGGTGTACTTGAGCTGATCACTAAAAAAGAAAATAATAAATGTGTTATAGAGATCAGGGATAATGGAAAAGGAATGGATGAGGAAACGCTGCATAATGTATTTGAACCCTACTTCACGCTCAAAAAAAAGGGAAACGGACTTGGACTGACCAACGCACAAAACATTATTATTAATCATAAAGGAAGCATCAAGGTAGAAAGTAAGGTGGGAGTTGGCACTACATTTAATATAGCGCTCAATCTTGTTTAATCAGCCGGACCGAGCAGCTTATGTACAATATCAGTTATCTGGTCACTTGTAAACGGCTTGCCTATAAAGCCGTCTGCACCATTGTTTTCTGCCGTTCTACGGTCATGGCTGGTGTCATAAGCGCTCACCACTACCACGTACCTGTTTGAATTGTTCTTGAATTGCTGGATGTATTGAGACCCCAGGCCATCCGGCAAATGGTTATCAAGAAAAACGAGATCAACAGCGGGGTAGGACATTATTATTTCCAGTCCCTCGTTAATGGTTCCGGCAAAGAATACCTTGATATTTAGTCTTTTCAGAATGCTGCTTACAAGATAATTCATATCATCTTCGTCATCAACTACCAGAACGAGGTGATTGGGTAAAGGTTGTAGTGTATCGTATTCTTGTAAATTGATCACAAATTGTAAACGACAATTATTTTGCCAGACAATTTATATTGATAATATTTTTTCCCTATTCAATAATGGCGTAATTTAGACAGTTGAATATTAATGGAGTAAAATTTACACTTTATGCCGAAAAAAATACTCATAATTGACGATGACGCAGACTTGTGCTTGTTATTGTCGCGGTTTCTTACAAAAAATGGCTACGAGGTAGACGTTGCTTATTCGGGGAATAAGGGTATAGCAAAATATAAAACGGAAGGCTTTGATGCTGTTATCTCCGATTTTCGGCTGGGTGATATGGACGGTGTTCAGTTGATTGAAAAGTTAAAGCAATTAGACAGCAGGGTTATTATTTTGGTTATAACAGGCTATTCCGATATCAGGCAGGCTATTGAAGTCATCAAGCTGGGTGCGTATGATTACATTCCCAAACCGCTTATCCCGGAAGAGGTATTGAATATCCTGAAGCAGATGACCGCTACAAATTTTGTGAAGAAGAGAAGGCAGCTTTTTCAGGAGGAAATTACTCCGCAGGAGAATGCCGGCGGATCTTCCGATGCTTTTTTTATTGGAAGCTCTGAAGTGACCAGGTTTCTATATCAGCAGGTGGAAGTGGTAGCCCCCACCAACTACAGCGTATTGTTATATGGTGAAAGCGGTACCGGTAAGGAGGTAATTGCAAGAACCATTCATAATTACAGCAAACGTGCCCACCAGCCGTTTGTGGCGCTGGATTGCGGAACGCTTTCGAGAGAGTTGGCGGGCAGCGAACTCTTTGGCCATGTAAAAGGCGCTTTTACAGGCGCCCTGCAGGACAAGGTTGGCCATTTTGAAATGGCTAACGGAGGGACGCTGTTTTTGGATGAAATTGCCAACCTGTCGCTGGATATCCAGGCAAGCTTGCTTAGAACCATCCAGGAGCGGGTATTTAAGCGGGTAGGTTGCAGTAAGGAAATTGTGGCGGACATACGGATCATAGTGGCATCCAACGAAAACTTAAAAACTGCTTATCAAAAAGGGAAGTTCAGGGAAGACCTTTATCACCGCCTTAATGAATTCACTATTCAGC
>CAKSVK010000119.1 GCA_934502905.1 uncultured Chitinophagaceae bacterium | reverse complement strand
ATTGTAGGGATGTATGTAGCGTTATCCTTTATATCAATATTTGCGGTTGCTTTTTTCAGACCCGGTAAGTTTTGATAGCTGCAAATTGGCGCCTCACGCTTCTACCGATATAAGAATTTTTAACTATTACCGGCTGTTGGTAAGGCTATTAATAGTTATTTTTCAACAGGTTGAGGGTCTAAAACATCTCAATCGTTTAATTGGACAAAAACCATACCTGTTAAATGATAAGAGAGATGAGACATATAATGATTATGGGGTTATTCTTGTTTTTCCAGAGTTGCAACAATCCTAAGTTTGAACCGAAAGATTTCGTTGGTACTTGGAAAGCAAAAGACGGAGCAGTAATTGAAATATACGATAACGGAAAATGTAAGGCTAATGGATTGAATTATTACAACATATACCCATTTAAAGAAAACAAAAACAAATTATTAAACTTTGAAGGCTCTTGGGATTTAACTAACAATCGTAACGGACGCTGTTTCTAATAGGCAAATTACTGCTGGAAATGTCTATCAGGGAGTTGTTACGGGGCTTTCATTAATATCCGGCATAGGACTTATTGTTGGAGGTACAGCATTAGCGTTGGAAGGGTTGTCCTTCTATTTTACAGGACAAAGTGTTTCTGATAACATTAATCAAAGTTTAAATGGAGGCGCTATTATTCGCTGGTAATAATACAAGGTTAAAATGAGATTTTTCAGTTATCTGTATTATAGGATGTATAAGGCATATCACGAAAGGAATGACACTCCCGTTTCTAGAGCTTTTATGTATATGACATTGGTGTTCTTTTTTATAGTAGGGGTTTTTCTAATTTACTTGGAGAAGGTGTTGATTATCGGAAATATACTTTCAGAAAATGAAATATACCGCATTAAGCATTCTTATTTTTTTGGGGGGATTTTAATTCTTGTGATTTTTTTATTTACATATGTCTATTTTTCCCGAAAGGATATCTCTTATTACGAGCATAGATTTTCAAAGTGTAACTTTCTAAATAGACATATTAAAATATGGATGTTAATTGTTTTTCCTTTTATATTTTTCTTTCTTAGCATTCATGTCTATATATATTTATTTGGGGGAAGTATATTGGGGAAAGAGATTATTGGGATTATTTCTGGATATTAAGTCCCATTATACACTGTTCTAGGAGCATGCATCTCCATGGATGGTAAGGTGCTCACCGAAGAACAGAAAACCGATGCCTACCCGCCTGCCAGCATAGAAACCACACAGGCGGAAGAAGAGGCACTATAATGGGCTGATGTTAAAAGAAAAACGATTACTTTTTATTGATGATAACACAATAAAAAATAACCGTTTTGCAGAATGTGCCCGAGACTGGATTTGAACCAGCACGCCCTTTCAGGCGCTACCACCTCAAAGTAGTGCGTCTACCAATTTCGCCACCCGGGCATTGAGGATGGCAAAGTTAATTTTTTTTCCAATAAAAAGTACAGGTGTATGGAAAACTTAGCATTGCCATAAAGGCGCTTAAAATAAAGCAAACGATTGTTATAAATACAGCTATCCTGATTTGGTGCAGATGAATTAAATTGTTGCAAATTTTGATGGGTTATGTTTTTTATCCGGGAAGAGCAAAAGAACGGTTTTGATATAATAGTACTGGAAAATAAAGAAAAATGCAGTGTGAAAGTGGTGCCGGATTGCGGAGCCATGCTGCATGCCATGAAGATCTTTAAAAATGATAAGGACTGCTTTGATATAATAGACAGCTATCCGGACAAAGCAACTTTTGACAATGAAGCGGAAGACACCGGCTTCAAGGGGCTTAAACTTTCTCCTTTTCCCTGCCGGGTAAGAAACGCCACTTATGGATTTGAAGGAAGAAATTATCACCTGCAGGGTTTTATAAAAAACGGGGATGCCATGCATGGCTTCTTATATAATAAGTCCTTTGCTGTTGTTGGCCGGACTGTGACGGATACAAAAGCCATGGTCTCCCTGGAATATGACCATGCAACCCCGGACAGTGGTTATCCATTTACTTACCGTTGTAAAGTGGCATATACGCTGGAGGAGGGTAACCTGCTGACCGTCAGTACCACTATCCTCAACACCGGCTCCGGCAATATGCCGGTTGCAGACGGCTGGCACCCGTATTTTACGTTGGGTGACAAGGTAGATCATCTTCGTCTTCAGTTCAGGTCGGATAAAATGCTGGAATTTGATAACCTGGTACCCACGGGTAAAGTGCTGCAAAATGTTACATTTAAAGAGGGTACCCTTATCGGTACGGCAGAAATTGACAACTCGTTTATACTTGATGCAGACGAACCACAGCCCATGTGCACATTACAGAACAAAGAGTGGCGACTGGAATTTTATCCCGATAAAAGTTATCCTTATCTCCAGATATACATTCCCCCGCACCGCAACAGTATCGCAATTGAAAACCTGAGCGCGCCCCCGGATGCTTTCAACAATAAAATGTCGTTGACCATTTTGCCTGCAGGCGGCCAGGCCGTTTTTACGACAAAATTTGCAGTCAAAAAGATTTGAGCTATTTCCGGATAAACTTTATGGTGGCGGATCCCCCGGCGGTATGCACCTGCAATACATATGTTCCTGCCGCCAGGTCGTAGGTGCTGATAGAAGAAGCTGCGCTGCCTTGCTTCAGCTTCTGGCCATACATATTATATATGATATATGTTTCGGCGGTTACAGGGCTTCCATGCTTGTCGCCCAGAAAAAGCTCGGACGAAACAGGATTGGGATATACATGAAGATGCAGGGTATGCTCAGCCGGTGCGGGTGAAAAATTCCATGGACTGCCCAGCGCAGGGGATTCGGTTATTGTTCTCCGTAAGCCCGAGGAGGTAAATAATTGCTGCATCCTTTTAGCCTGCCCCCGGGTAAACATAAGCACGCAGGCGTCATCGGAAAAATCCATGAAGTTCATGAACATCTCTCCATCCGGACTGTTATTGCATCCGCCGGGTTTTATAACAGGAAAATTATTACATCCGCTATTGTAATTGACTTGTGGCGGCGTATCGTCTACTTCATCGTCACCGCAATATTGATCGCCCCACAAATGCTTCAGGTTCAGCCAGTGCCCGATCTCATGCGTAGCCGTCCTGCCCCTGTTATATACAGGGTGTGCAATATTGTGTGTGCCGAAAATGTCCGTACGGATCACCACTCCATCTTTTTCGGGGGCTGATCCCGGAAATGAGGAATACCCCAACATGCCGTTACCCAGCCGGCATACCCAGATGTTCAGGTAGTATCGGCTGTCCCAGGCATCGGAACCGCCGTTTGCAGAAAACTTCATTTTGTCATCCTGTTTCCAGGTGGTCTGCGCGGTTTTTTTCCTGATGATCCCGTTTGTTGCCCTGCCTTCGGGATCTACTTTTGCCAGCGCAAACTGTATTCGTGTATCTGCTATCAACGGTTTAAAAGCATCGGGTACCTTGCCAATATCTTCGTTCAGCCCTGCATAGTCCCTGTTCAACACCTCTATCTGGGAGCTTACCTGCTCTGCGCTGATGTTGTCATTATTATTGTTGTAGAGGATATGTATTACCACCGGTATGGTCACAACAGGTGACTCTGCATCAGATGCTCCTTTTTTATAGGAAATGACAGGTGCAGTGCTGCCAGTTGTGCCGCATCTTACCTGTGAGCGGACAGGTTGAAAAAGGAACAATAAAAAAATAAAGCATACGATCCTCATGGCTGACTATTTCATCAGCTTTTCAAGGCGATATCAAATTCAATAGCTGGTTGATTGTTTCAAAGGACCTGGCAGGTATTCAGGAGTTGATTGTAAAATAATGACAATTAAACTGCCTGAACAATTTTAAGGGGCTGATGCAGCAATGTTTTAGCATATGTCAATGCACAGGGGCAGGATAACTTTTTATAAGGTTGCGGTCTGCCTCCGCTATCAGGAAAACGCTGCCGCATATGATCACCAGGTCTTTTTTACCCGCATTGTTTAGCGCCGCTTTCAAGGCCCCATTTATTGCTGTGTAGGCATTACCGTTAAGCCTGTTGTTGCGGGCAATAAGTGCAAGCTCCTCTTCCGGCATCGCCCTTGGTATCTGCGCTTTTGTGAAATAGTATAATGCTTCGCGGGGCAAAAGTCTCGTTACCGCTTCCACATCCTTATCTTTTACCATACCCAGGATGATATGAAGATGCTGGTAGTCCGTCAGTTCAATCTGCTCACAAAGCTGCCGGATGCCGGCTTCATTGTGGCCTACATCCAGCACCACGGTTGGGTGTATACGCACCAGTTCCCAGCGACCGTGCAGTCCGGTCAGGCTGGCAGCTGTGGCCAGCCCCTGCTTTATTTTACGATCGTCGAGCTGCCAGCCTGCTGTCCGCAATTGCTGAAGGGCTGTCAATACTGTTACCAGGTTTTTTGTCTGGTATAAACCGGTCAGGTCAAGCTGATAATCTGTCTTGTTATTATTATGGGACTCAACAACCGCGATATTCAGTTGGTGACCGGAATAGGTGAAATCATCGCAATACATCTGCTTATCTGCAAATACAAGAGGAGCATGTCGTTCTGCTGCTGTGTCAACAAATACCTTTTCCGTTTCAGGAGTGCATTCTCCTATTACTACCGGTATGTTGGGTTTGATAATGCCTGCTTTTTCACGGGCTATCTGCTTCATCGTATTCCCCAGGATGTTCACGTGGTCCAGACCGATATTGGTAATGACCGCTATTTCCGGTAAAATGATATTGGTGCTGTCCAGTCGTCCGCCCAGCCCGGTTTCAATAATGGCGATATCCACATTTTCTTTCGCAAAATAATCAAAGGCCATCGCTACCGTAATTTCGAAAAATGACGGTTGTATGGTGGTGATCGCCGGTTGAATATCTTCTGTAAAACGTATTACAAAATCTTCGGTTATCATTTCACCGTTCACTTTGATGCGTTCCCGGAAATCGTACAGGTGAGGAGAGGTATACAGTCCTGTCTTATAGCCATTTTGTTGAAAAACAGCGGCCAGCATATGGCTTACAGAACCTTTGCCGTTGGTGCCGGCTATATGAATGGTTTTGAATTTCTCCTGCGGGTTTCCCAGCCCTTCACATAAAAGGCGTGTATTGGTCAGGTCTTTTTTAATAGCATCGCTGCCGGTACGGCTGAACATGGGCAGGACGCTGTATAAATACGCTACCGTTTCCTGGTAATTCATATCATATGCTTAAGCTGGCTTAATCAGCAAAGCTAAGCTTAAAAGAAATGATATCCGAAGGTATCGGGCCGCTGTTCCAGTGAGGGTGAATGGCAAGTGCAGCACCCAGAGAGGTGGCCTGCGCTACAGAAGCAGCGTATACTTCTATGGCAGGAAAGGCTTTTGCCAGCATTTTCATATACACCGGGTTTTTACCAAATCCGCCGTCTACGAATATCCTTTTAACATCTGTATCCTTCAGCACCAGTTGAGAAGAAAATACCTGCCGGTCTACGATATCGGAGATCAGTTGGTGATAGGCCGTTTCATAATCCCTGAATTCGCCCAGGTTACGGGTAGGGAAGACTGTTATATTACCCGTTCCTTCCATTGGCAGCGCCGAAAGCCCGGAGGCAATATCGGCGTTGTATGACACGGTGGTATAATAGTTCTCTGCTGCATTAAAATGCGCTGCCAGCCGTTTTACCTGTTGCTCGTGCTCATAACCTGCGAATAGCCTGGAAGCCTTTACGGGGTTTCCAAGGTAGGTCATGTAGCTGAGGCAGTCGTTTTGCAGCTCGTACACGTTCAAAGGCTGGCTGTTGAATGGGTTCAGGCTAATGGACCAGGTGCCGGTGGAGATCAGCAGGAAGGGATCGCTGAAGCTCCTGAGATAGGGGATCAGCGCAGCAGAGCTGTCGTGCAGACCGATGCCTGCTTTGATCTTTTTCCCGTTTACCACTATTTCATCTGCCTGGTCGGAGGAACGGATAGGTGCCAGCTTATCAATCACGCCTTCCCGGAAAACCCATTCGTGATACGATTTTTGCGGAAAATTCCAGAGACCGGTGTGACATCCGATGCTCGTAAGATCTGAGTATGCTTTACCTGTTATCAGGTAGCCCAGGTATTGCGGCAGGTGCAGGGAATATTCCACTTCTTCAAAAACAGCTTTCTTTTCGTGCTTCAGCCGGTATAACTGCATCCCTGAATTCAGGCTTCCCAGTACCGGCGATGCGGTATGCATGGAAAACGCGATCTCACCGCCGTAGGTATTATAAAACTTTTTGGAGAGTGCTTCCGGATATTTTTTCAGGTAGTTGTAAAGCGGCGTCAGGGGTTTACCTGCTTTGTCAATATGCACAAAGCTCGCCCCATAAGAGGTAAAGTTGACCGCTGCGACATGGAACTCCTTCATTTGCAACAATTCCTTAAAGGAAGCTGACACCCATTTTGACAGGGCATGCACATCGTCGCAGCTATCGCCATCTTCATCTGTTATTTCTTCAAATGGGGAGCTTTTCTCGTAGACAATCTTATACGTTTCATCCATCAGGAAAACCTTCTTATTGGTTTTTCCTACATCATAAATAGCAATAACCGTTTGTGACAATTGAAGAAATTATTTGGTTGTCGCAAAGAAAATTATAATTCGGATTTCAGGCAACTAAAAGTTGCTTAATTCTATTAATATCCCTTTACCATATACACAAAATCTTCTACTTTCTTCACCTGCTGGCTTCTTTCCAGGTTTTTAATGTTGGAAACAGCAGGTAAACGAAGCTTTAAGGAAGCGCTGTCCTGCCTCAGCTGCTCTGCAGCGCTGTATATATTATTTGATTTTATGGCAAATACTACTCCGTCGGCAGTTTTTTGCCTGGTACTTAATATGCCGATCACTTCTCCATCTTTATTTAAAACAGGACCACCGCTATTGCCGGGGTTGGCGGAGATCGATATCTGGCAGCTCAGGGTGTCGCCATTGAAACCTGTTTTAGCGCTCAGGTATCCTTCCCCGTAAACAATTTCCTCTCTTGGATATCCCAGGCTGAAGATGGGTTCTGCCAGGTCTGCCGAACCTTTCCGGGTAATGGCATAGGGCAGTGCCGTTACCGGCTTGTATAAGCTATCTACGATCTGCAGGATAGCAATGTCCGTGCTGTCGTTAAAATAAACAGTCTTTGTATTGAGCTCCACTCCCGAACGGTTCTGAACAGTTACCTTTTCCGCCTTGTTGACAACATGGGCATTGGTGATCAGGAAACCTCTCGTATCGATCATGAAACCTGTTCCCCCGAATTTCGCAGGCACCGCCGGGATTTCAATTTTGTTCTTCACATCGCTCAGTTCGCGGCGGGTACTGTTTTGATTTTTTTCAAGGATGTCGATCTTCCTGCCGAGGTTCTCGATATGGGCTTTATCTGTTCTGGGAGTGAGCGAAGAAATAATTCCGCTGATAGCCAGGGCTGTAATGCCGGCAATGGAAGCTGCCACGGCAATTGTTTTCCTGGACCGTTGCCACAGGTAAACGAGTGTACCTTTTCCGGAAGATTTTTTAATCGCCCCTTCCTGCAATAATTTGCTGTGCACCTCGTGCATGGACTGCTTAAAGCGGTCCTGCTCACCATACCTGTCCATCTGGTTGATGAAAAAGTTATGGTCTACCACCATTTGGTCTACTTCAGGATTGGTCCGGCGTAATTCCTTGAAGAGGATCATCTCCTCCTCAGACATCTCTCCCTGGAGGTAACGCTCCACCATTTCCAGTAAACGAACGTCATTCATTTGGGTTACCGTTTTTATATTGAGTAAAAAACAATTTTTTCAATCGCATAAGGCATTTATACTTCTGGTTCTTGGCATTATCGGCATTGGTATATCCAAAATCGGCTGCGATATCCTGCATATTGCGCTTATCTATATAAAATGCCTTTAACAGGCTCTTGCAGGGTTCCCCGATACCGTTCATTGCCTCGTTCATCATGGTCAGTTCAGCGCTTCTTTTCTCATGCAGCGACAGGTCATCTTCCACGTAAACAGTATCTTCCAACCCGTTCGCCTGCAATTCATAGCGGCTGTTCTTTTGTAATTTCTTGAGCCACAGGCGCTTACTGACAGAATATAGAAAAGTCCTGATCTGGCAGTTTAGTTCAAAGCTTCCGGATTTAGACTTTTCATACAGCACTACCAGCGCTTCCTGGAAGATATCTTTTGCATCGTCGTCTGAGCCGTTGTTGTTCACCACCAGCTTTTGTATCAGGGGAAAATTATCCTTATACAAAAACTCGATCGCTGCTTTATCGTTATTAGACAACGCCCTCAAAAGATCCTGTTCCTTAGTATGATTCACTGGCTAATATTAATACTATAATAGCTGGTTTGGTAACCCAAAATTGGGTAAAAAAAGATTTTTAAAAAAGTCGGGTTACCTTTTTTACCTAACCGGTATTAATCAATATTAGTTCATTAATTCAAAAAACAACTCAGAATGAAAAAGTTATTCTTGATTCTTGCAATAGGCGCATTTGCAGCATGTAACGAAGCTTCTAACACAGCTAACGAGGCTGTACAGGAAGGTGTTGAAAACGTAAAAGAAGGTGCTGAACAAATTAAGGAAGGCGCTGAGCAGAAAGCAGAAGAAATTAAAGAAGGTGCAGAAGCTGCTGCTGATAGCCTGAAGAAAGCGGGCGAAGCTGCTGCTGACAGCCTGAAAAAAGCTGCAGAAGCAGTAAAAAACTAATTTGACGATTTTTTAATGGCAAGCAATCGTTGAGGCCGCTTCCGCAAGGAGGCGGTTTTTTATTGCTGGCGGGTGCGGATACCGACCAGTAGAGCTTGCCGGAGGTTACCCAACAAGCTTGTTATATCGGGTATCCAATCAGGCAGTCGTGATATGCAAGAGCTTCACGGATAAATTTCAATGTGTATCTAACGGCGCGTGAGTACACGCGCCGGGGCGGGTGCAGGCGCGGTGGTCCCTCACGCAATAACCTTTTCCATGCATATTCGAAAACCACCCACTTTTTGCAGATCGTTTATTAACAGCGGCTTGTGTGATAGGTCATTTTTCGCTGGCGGCGGGCACCCGGCAGTAGCGCATGCTACCGGTTGGTATCCCCACCGACCGGAACCTTAATTTGTTAAAGGAAAAAATAAACAGCCCTGTTACTATTGAAAAAAAGAGATTTTTGCGGAAAAAATGCAACAAATCTTTTTTTTTCTGATTTAAATATTATTTTTGCAACGCAATGAATAAAGCAAAAGCATACGGATTCTTTTATTTTTTCTTCTACTTTACCGGTAGGCCGGGAATGCTTTTGTTGAAAAAATAAAAAATCGAATTCAACATAATCAGTCCCGGCTAGATGCCGGGATTTTTTATTAATATATCAGATATGAGCAGTGAACCCCAGGTTTCAGAAAAACAACAGACCACAGGCATTAAAGACAATGCACCCGTAATAGCTATCCAGGGATATGAAGGCAGCTTTCACCAGGTAGCGGCAAACCACTTTTTTGAAAATAATGTGCAGGTGGTCTGTTGCGATAATTTCAGGGATGTGGTCAGGATAGCCTCCCATAAAAAAGAAAGCGACGGAGGCATTATGGCTATTGAAAACTCCATTGCCGGCAGTATCCTTCCCAATTATAACCTGTTACAAAAGAGCAGGTTGAAGATCGTAGGTGAAATTTATCTTCATATAGTACAAAACCTGATGGTCAACCGGGGGGTAAAACTGGAAGATATCCGGGAAGTGCATTCGCACCCGATGGCCTTACAGCAATGCCTTGAGTTTCTGGAGAAGCACGACTGGAAGCTGATCGAATCCGAGGATACGGCCCTGAGCGCGAAAATGTTAAAAGAAAGCGGGAGCACCCATATTGCCGCCATCGCCAGCAGCCTGGCTGCAGAACTGTTTGACCTGGATATTATTGCCCCGGATATTCATACCCAGAAGTATAACTATACACGGTTCCTGGTGGTACAGCACGAGGACCTTGCAGAAGTAGTGCAGGATGCAGATAAATCATCCGTTTACTTTCATACCGATCATTCTAAGGGAAGTCTTGCCAAGGTATTGACTACCATATCTGACGGCGGTATTAATTTAAGTAAACTACAAAGCTCTCCACTTCCGGGCACTACCTTCCGCTATGCCTTTCACGCCGATATGGAATTTGATTCGCTGGACCAGTTTTATAAAGTGATCCGCGATCTCAAGCCTATTACAGAAGATCTGAAGATCTATGGGGTATATCAGAAAGGAAAACATTATTCTTAGTAATTGTTTACGAATAACTTAATAAGGTTAATTGTATATTTAATTAAAATAAGATGATCAGAACGGCGAACAGGCTGGAAGGAATCGGCGAATATTACTTTTCTCAGAAGCTGAGGGAAATTGATGAACTCAACAGGCAGGGAAAGCAGGTGATCAACCTGGGGATCGGTAGTCCCGATCAGCCCCCCCATCCCGAGGTAATAAAGGTATTGCAGGAAGAAAGCATAAGACCGAATGTGCACGGCTACCAGAATTATAAAGGATCTCCTGTTTTAAGGAAAGCGATAGCTGACTGGTATTCAAAGTGGTACCAGGTACAGTTGAACCCTGAGACAGAAATATTACCCTTGATCGGCAGTAAGGAGGGCATTATGCATATCTGCATGACCTATATTGATCAGGGAGATGCGGTATTTGTTCCTAATCCGGGCTATCCCACTTACAGGAGCGCGGCAAAGCTGGCAGGTGCACAGTTGGTTGAGTACAGGCTTAAAGATAAAAACAATTGGACACCTGATTTTCAGGAAATTGAAAAGAGTATCTCACAAAAAACAAGAGATAAGGGAGCGTTGTTTTTTGTTAATTACCCGCATATGCCCACGGGGCAGCTGGCGACAAAAACCCTGTTCAGTGACCTGGTAAGTTTTGCTAAAAATAACAACCTGTTGCTGGTGCATGACAATCCTTATAGCTTTATTTTGAATGAAAGCCCACAAAGCATTTTGTCCGTGAATGGAGCAATGGAGGTAGCGATAGAATTAAACTCCCTGAGTAAGTCGCATAATATGGCGGGATGGCGTATCGGCAGCCTATGCGGGGCAAAGGAGCGGGTAGACGAAGTACTGCGTTTCAAAAGCAATATGGACAGCG
>CAKSVK010000118.1 GCA_934502905.1 uncultured Chitinophagaceae bacterium | reverse complement strand
CCACAAATGCCCTCGCGGCAGTCATGGTCAAACGCAATAGGCTCCTTCCCTTCTTCGATCAGCTGTTCGTTCAGTACATCAAACATCTCCAGGAAAGACATTTCCGAGGAAATATCCTTAACATGATAGGTCTCGAAGCTGCCCCTTGTATCTTTATTCTTTTGTTTCCACACCTTGAGTGTGAGATTCATATTGTAATGTTCCATAACAACTAATGTGTTAGTGTGTTAATTTGAAAATTTGAAAATGAATGGAGAAGTGTCCGGATAAATCCCGGAATCCTTCCTTTCGCCGAAGAAATTATTTTAGACAATATCTTAATAATTTCATCCAAATCTTCCATCAACATTTTATTAAACTTATAATGTTTACTTCGTTCACAAAAGGTCAGCCAGTACAATGTTTCGCTCGCTTCCTTCGCTGCAATTTTCATTTTATGAATGAAGTCGGCTTTACTCTCCGCATTTTGCGCTTCAAAAACATTTGCACCAATTGAAGTTGAAGAACGTAATAATTGCTTTGCAATTACAAATTTCTTTTCATTCGTCAATACTTCACATAGTCAATGATCGCCAGGGAAAATGTTATGGTTTTATCAACAATAACATTGGGTTTATCATTCCTCATTTTTGAAAATTTAAAGATTAGCAATTTGATTTCATTTTCAAATTACTACATTTTCAAATTATCTCATTCCCACATTACTTATAGTTTCTCTGCGTCGGCTTGATCAATTCATATTCCAGCTCTTCCTTGTTCAGCTTCCAGTCACTGTCGCCAAAATATTCCCAGGCAGACACATACATGAACCGGTCATCATGACGAAGAGCTTCCCCGTCTTCTGTCTGGCTTTCTTCACGGAAGTGACCACCACAACTTTCGGCTCTTTCCAGGGCATCGCGGCACATCAATTCTCCGAGTTCCAGGAAGTCGGCAACACGATTAGCTTTATCCAGTTCGGGATTCATTTCATTTATTTCACCCGGGATCCGCAGATCCTGCCAGAATTCTCTGCGCAGCGCTTTTATCTCTTCAATCGCTTCTTTCAATCCCTGCTCGTTGCGCGCCATGCCGCATTTATTCCACATGATCTTACCCAGGCGCTTGTGGAAACTCTCTACAGATTGCTTTCCTTTGATATTCATCAGGGTCTCTATGCGTTCCTTCACTCCTTTTTCCGCAGTCTCAAATGCCTCATGGGTGGTTGGGATAGGTTTAGTGGCGATCTCATCTGCCAGGTAATTACCCAATGTATAGGGAATAACGAAATACCCGTCTGCCAACCCCTGCATCAATGCAGATGCGCCGAGGCGGTTAGCACCATGGTCGCTGAAATTACATTCTCCCAGCGCGTACAACCCTTTTACGGATGTCATCAGCTCGTAATCCACCCATAAGCCGCCCATGGTGTAGTGCACTGCCGGGTATATACGCATCGGCACCTCATAGGGATTTTCACCCGTGATCTTTTCGTACATATCGAACAGATTACCATATTCTTCTTTCACCACTTCCTTACCCAGGCGGATCAATGTATCCATATCCGGGTTTTCAATGCCCTGCTTGTTTGCTTCTGCCCTTCCGTATTTGTTGATCAGGTTATATTTGAAATCGAGGTACACTGCCTGTTTGGTGGTACCCACACCGTAGCCCGCGTCACATCTTTCCTTTGCCGCACGGGATGCCACATCGCGGGGTACCAGGTTACCGAAGGCAGGATACCTGCGCTCCAGGTAATAATCCCGCTCCTCTTCAGGAATATCATTTGCTTTCCGGTTATCGTCTTTTTTCTTGGGAACCCAGATACGACCGTCATTACGGAGCGACTCCGACATTAGTGTCAGCTTTGACTGGTGATCGCCCGTCACGGGGATACAGGTCGGGTGGATCTGTGTAAAACAGGGGTTACCGAAATAGGCGCCTTTTTTGTGCGCTTTCCAGGCAGCCGTAACGTTGCTTCCCATTGCGTTGGTAGAAAGGTAAAAAACGTTCCCATATCCACCGGAGCACAGCAGCACGGCATGTCCGAAATGTCTTTCCAGCTCACCGGTCACCAGGTTGCGGCAGATGATACCGCGGGCTTTGCCGTCAATGGTCACGACATCCAGCATTTCGTGCCGGCTATACATTTGTACATTTCCCAGCGCTACCTGTCTTTCCAGCGCCTGGTAAGCGCCTATCAGCAATTGCTGCCCGGTTTGCCCGGCGGCATAAAATGTTCTTTTTACCTGTGTGCCTCCGAAAGAGCGGTTGTTCAGCAATCCGCCATATTCGCGGGCAAAGGGAACTCCCTGCGCCACGCACTGGTCTATGATGTTCACACTTACCTCCGCCAGGCGATGCACATTGGCTTCCCGGGCACGGTAATCTCCTCCCTTGATGGTATCATAAAAAAGACGGAAAACAGAATCTCCGTCATTTTGATAATTTTTAGCAGCGTTAATTCCTCCCTGGGCGGCAATGGAGTGCGCCCGGCGGGGTGAATCCTGGAAACAATAAGCCTTCACACGATACCCCAGCTCACCGAGAGAAGCCGCGGCTGAAGCGCCCGCCAGACCGGTCCCTACAACGATCACCTCCAGTTTCCTTTTGTTGGCAGGATTCACGAGTTTCACATGTCCTTTATAATCTTCCCATTTGGTTTCCAGTGGTCCTGCAGGTATTTTTGAATCCAACATAATGTATTATATGCGTGGTTTTATAATATTTTGTTGTCTTTATCTAAAAGCTATTTAACCCATCCCAGGTATATTGAGACCGGCATCATTGCAAACGTTAACGGTACAACAATGGAGAACACAACTCCTGCAGATTGCACCAGCTTTACATAACGCTTATTATGTAATCCGAGGGTTCTGAAAGCGCTGCTGAACCCATGCAGCAGGTGGTAAGCCAGGGAAATGCAGCCCAACACATATAAAATAACAATAATACCCGATTGAAATACAATTACCATTTCGCGGTAGAGATCGTGGTATACGGTAGTATCGCCCGCATATTCTACATGCTGCAACTCATGAATGCCACCTATACCACCCAGCCGGCTGGGCGTCCAGAAATGGTAGACATGCATAATAAGAAAAAGTAAGATGAGGGTACCCAGCAAACCCATGCTCCGGCTATACCATTTACTGCCCCTGTTACCCATAGGCACCGCATATTTGATTTGCCGTTTGCTCCTGTTATCCAGCTCCAGCATGATGCCCTGCACAATGTGAAGGATAATTCCTATAAACAGTCCTACTTCCGCAATGCGGATCACGACCGTGGAGCCCATAAACCGGGCAGCCCTGTTAAACATAGCACCATTATCGTTGGCCCAAATACAGGCGTTGAGACCGACATGGATTACCAAAAAGATAATCAACGAAACACCGGTGAGCGCCATTACAAATTTTTTCCCTACGGAGGAAGTGAAGAGTTGTTTCCAGGTCATATCTGAAAGAAGTGGTTAAGATGATCCTCGCAAAAGTAACACACAAACGCGTTAAAAAAACAGTTTATTGTTTTTTTTACTCATTCAACCTCTTTTGCTGATGATCATGTATAATTTGAAAAAGATGTTGCGGTTGCACGGTACGCCAATCAGGCAAGTCCATTAATGTTATATAACGGTTCAGCTTAGCCTTTTTAAAGTCATACTGCGATTGCTCGGGCATATTCAGGATCACCACCCAGCCGCCTTCTTCGTCCAGCTCCTGGAACCAGTCCTCATAATAGCTGTCATCGCTGCTGTGAAAATTGAGCACATTTTCCGTTATCAGTATAAAATACCGGATCCCTTCGTAAAAGAGTATATCCGTCACTTCCCGGCGCAAAGTTTGTATATCATTTTCTATGGCATCGTTCCACTCTCCTATCAATTCTATGATTGCATACCCCGTTTCATAATCCGCGTACAATATTTTCATATACATTGTCCGGGAGCCGAACTCATCCCATTGCGGATGGACATAATAATTATACACGGTATGCGAAAAGACAAACTCACTATATTCCCTTCCAAAAAAAGGTGAGCGCTGATCTGTTTCAGCAGTATAAAGGTGACGCCAGTTGTAAAATGGTTCTATTTCATGCATACGGTTTCCCTTGCGCCAAATGTATTGAAGAATGTCAGCGCAAAAAAATAAAGTTCTGGCTCCCGGCAGGCATTTTATTCTTAATTTGGTAATAATCAGAACAGGGCAATAACACTTATCTTTAGGACCATCTTTTAACCCATGTTTTACAGGAAATGAAACAGATATCTTTCTTTGCATTCGTTGCAATTCTCTTTAGCATGACCAACTGCAGCAGCTCAAAAAAGACAAATACCCGGGCGCTTTCTTTTGCGCCCAACCAGGTGGTGGCACACAGGGGTGCTTTTAAAAAGAACCATGTGCCTGAGAACTCTATTGCCTCTTTGAAAGAAGCCGTCCGGCTGGGATGTACCGGATCTGAGTTTGACGTGCATTTCACCGCCGACGATTCCCTGGTGGTGGCCCATGACAATACACATTTCGGCAAAACAATTGCCGCTACTTCTTATGCAACGCTTATAAAGGACAGGCTGACAAATGGCGAAAAGTTACCTACTGCAAGGGAATACCTGCTGGAAGGAATGAAACAAAATAAAACCATGCTGGTATACGAGCTGAAGCCTTCCGTTGTCAGCAAAGAAAGAGGACAGATCGCCGCGCAAAAAACGGTAGAACTGGTGAAAGAGCTGAATGCACAACCCTGGGTGATGTATATCAGCTTTGATTATGATATGCTGAAGAAAATACTGGAACTGGACCCGAAAGCCAAAACGGCTTATCTGAACGGGGAAAAACCGCCCGCGGAAGTAAAAAAGGATGGCATATGGGGAATAGATTATAACCACCGCGTATTCCAGAATAACCCGGAATGGATACAGGAGGCAAAAGACAATAATATCACGCTGAACGTATGGACGGTCAACAAGGCAGAAGATATGCAGTGGTACATTGACCACAAATTCGATTATATTACCACAGATGAACCGGAACTGCTATTTGAACTGTTAACGAAGCCTAAATAATAGTTGATTTATTCCCGATTTCGCAATGTTTTTCACGTTATTTAACATTACGGTATCCTGCTTCATCGTAAATTTGTGGAACAAAGCAAATAAAATAAAATTTTCTCATAAGCAGTTAGTTTTGGTAAAGCCCCGCTATTCTTGGCGGGGCGATTTTTTTTACAGACTTCACTGGCTAAATTGATCCAAGTTCAGATACCTATAGCTCCAATGTCAGTGATGACTATCCCGGGTGTAAAAACTCAAAAGGTTCCGATCGTATCTGTGGTGTTCATTGATTCCACGTTCGCCAAAGAAATCCGGTGAAACCTGGTCGGAATTAACCAAAGAGGTATTAAGTTCGATAGTGATCTTTTTCAAAAAATCTGGGTCTTTCATATCAGGCTCGTTCAGCAACACTACAAGCTGGTCGCCATCGCTATTAAAAACCAATCCATTCTCCAGCATAAGGTTTTTGTTACCTATCGAAACCGATACTTCGGTTAAAGCATAAGGATCCTTTGTACCAGATAATGGCTTTGGAAAGAGTCTTTCCCGGGATTGTATATACAGGGCAATCGCTGTACGCGCTCCTGATTGATCCTTCCTGTATAAAAGGGATATATTGATCCCTTTTTCCGGAAGGTAAAACATCTGTTGCGGGAAGAGATGTAACAATAGTGTTTCTTTAAAGAACGCATCCAGTTCCTTTTCTTTTTCACGCAATTCCAGCATAAACTTTTCAACAGCTTCCCTGCTGGTGAACTGTGGGGTCCCGTTTAACGGGTATCTTGCCATATTGTATTCATAGTCTTTCTGCACCAGGTAACAGGCAAGCCTTGCTTCTCCAAGCGCCCTCAATTTCGGTACTGCGTCTGACCTTATCTTGCTCAGGATGCTCTCATGACCTGTACCGGCTTCTACCATGTTAATTTCCTCTGATATACTGTAAAGCTCTTTTAGATTTGAAGAGCCGGTTGTATAGAATGGGATGCGCAATAATTCTGCGTCCCGGAATTCTATGTTCCGGAACTCACCCCCTCCTGTACCGATCCCTGCCGATCCTGTCATTGAGTAAACACGGTCTTGAAACTGTCGTATATCAAACTGCATTCTTGGTTCCCGTTCAGTAGCTGCATGAAGGGACGAAAAATCGAAGCGGTTAACTTCCCTTTTGTACCCCTTAAAAATGCTGATCTCATTATTTACAACCCTGATCTTAAAAAACTGCCAGGAGCCGGATGACCAATCAACCGCAGCGCTGGTACAAAACAAATGCTGTATAAGAATATTATTGGAATACAATCCGATTTTAATCCTTTGATCATTTTCTATCGAAACTTTATAGCAGGCAAGCACATTACCGATCTTTTTACAGCGGAAAATGAAATCGAAATTACTGCTCCGGGTTTCAAAATTAATTTCTACGTTTTCGTAGTCTTCGTCAATTGCCATTATTTCCCTTTTGCCACTGCCTTTGGACGATAATATACCATCGCTGGTATAGTCCCATTCTGTAGAAAAATCCTTCCAGTATTTGCCCATTTCGTCGCCGGGCAGCATTGGAGGAATGAGGGTCTTTCCGCCATTTCCGCCGGTGATAATAAGGTTGCAGCGTTGATTTGCAGGCAATGGTATGCTTCCGCTTTTGCCAATAACAATAAGATCATCTTTCCGGTTGCTTATGGTGCTGCCGTTATCATCCAGGTGCCTGTCCCATGTCTCTTCTTCCTGGAAGCGGGTTGATGAACCGGATCTTTCCCATCTTATTTGCCGGGGATAAACTTTGTTGTTCGCATCCGTTATAAAAGCTGTCATTTCAAAGTTCCTGAGTTCAGCAGTCCGGCCATTGAATAATTCCCCCAGGTAGCCCCTGTTAAAGCAGATCAGCAGGTCGTCATTAGTACATATCCTGTTGTATACCTGGTTCGGGAATGTCCATTTTACATACCGTTCCAGGTTATTGGGGGGAGCGCTTGTCTGAAAATAGGCTGCTGTTAAGAAAGTTCTCTCATGCGGCCCGTTGGAATCGTTATTTATGTTCAGGGCGGATTTCAGGGCCTCGTTATGTGCCGTAAACTCGGGGTTGGGTATCTTAAGCGCAGGAGTATATGGATAACCTTGTATTGGTATCTCAGGCTTGATTTTATCCTCTACTTTCCCAGCCAGCAGAGAGGTTACGTGTATCTTATAATAGTAACCCGGATCCAGTATTTGCTGAGGATCATGTGAAGGCATTTCCGGGAGATGAACTGCTTCCTGTTTGAGCGTATAGCAGATCTCGTAAATGGAGAAGGGGTTAGCGGTTATTCGTATCCATTTTACCGGCCGGGCAGGGTTGTTGTAGGTGTTCTGTAAGCCTCTTTCAAAATGTATATTGGTGATCTCTCTATCCGCTGCATCGAAAAACATTACCGTTTCCTTCGGGTATTTTGCTTTTTGGTTAGGGTCTTTTTTCTGATCGTCCGGCTTCTTATCCTTATCGGTCGTTTCTATATCGTGCAGCTCATTTTTCTTGTCGGTTTCCTGGCAATAGGTAATGGTACAGCTTTCTATCTCCCCCGGGAAATATATATCCAGCATGCCTGCAACATTCAGACAATAGCAATTTTCCTTTTTGAATATATCATCACATGCGTTTATTTCCATTCCTTCTTTACAGATGAACAACAATTCCCGGAACACCAGTTTCCCTTCATCATTGGAGCGTGCTACCGTACCCGGTACTATATTGAATTTCACACATCTGCTGTTATTCCGGGGAGCAGGTTCAAACATCAGCCCCGGGTAGTCTTCCAGCACCCGGGCCGAAAGGTGGGCGTTGGCAGTAGCGGCCGTCATGAACGAAGCGCCTTCCATGGTATAGGAATGTGCTGTATTGACCAGCGGGTTAGCGGTGAGCAGTTGCAACCTCCGGGAGCCGGGCTCCGCAGGGCTTTGCGGATCGGCATCTGCCAGCCATGTACCCCACAGATCATCAAGGAGATTAATACTATATGTATCATTGTGTCTGTTATATCTGTTTGCTAAACTACCGCTGTTACTGGTGGCATATATAATTTCCCAATTGGTTCGCCAGGGTTCAGTTTTTTTCTTTCTGAATATTTCTACCCTTGTTACCGTAGCTTCCATTTCTATCCTGCCTGTTTTGTATTTTTTCCTGCCGCCCGGATGCATTATGAATTTCATATTCGTATTGTTGCTATCGTTGTTCATGGCCTGGTTAAAGGCTATAACAGGATTGCTGTCAACAGCAACAATGGGAGACAATTCACAGATCCTTTTTTCATCAACAGACAGGTTTTCAGGCAGGGTCTGTCTCCCTTTACCACTACCGTATAAGGTAAGAGCCGGACTGTCATCTTTGAACCGGCAGAAGGAGATGATGGATTGAACAGGATCTATGATCGTAAGCTTGGGCGTTTTGCGGGTCTTCTTCCTGAAATCAGCTTCAAAATCTATTTCCGCCTTGTTGTTATAGTCTTCCGGCCACATTTTTAAAGTAAAGTCCAGGTATCCTTTCAGGCGGAAAGGTGTTGGTCCGTCAATGTCGAGTTCAGCTTTTACCGTCGGCCCAAATGTAAATCCGAAAGCGCTTACGGTTAAACCGCCGTCAACCGACACCTTGCCCGAGAACTGCTCGGGGTTTATGGAAACCTGCCCTGTTCCGTCGATATAAAGCCAGGCTTCGATAATGATCTTTATAAGATCATTTCCCCAGGGATCTTTTATCTCTAAAGTCGGTATATCGGGTCTTATGGAAATAAACACCCCGGCCCGCATACGCGGACTATCAGCATCTATCATGTCCAGCATCAGGTAAGCGTCTGCATTAAATATATTCAATACATCGGCACGTACCCGCCTGCTTTCAGGCTGATCAACCCCCAGGTACAGGTGCCAGTTGGTAATATCATCCAGGTCAAAAAAGGCTTCGGCGTAAGCGCTGGCGGATATCATGTCTTTTATGATCTCAGCCTGCGCTTCGAGGACAAATTTTATATTATTGTCTGCAAAAATAGCAGTAGCTGTAAACGGAGGCTCGCCGTCCCCCGCGCCGGTATCCAACAGGAAGGCGGCGCCGTTAATTAACAGGAAGGGCCCGGGAAAAGAAAGCACCAGTAACCCTGATGTCTTTTTCACTACACCATCGGCAGTAGAGATGGTGACACCTATACCAATGGCGAAGCCTCCCAGGTGATCGGTCCATTTGGTGGTTTGGTGTGCGCCCCTGCCGGGGGCGCCTTTATACCAGTCGTGGTACCAGTCGGCGCCCTCTTTTTTATTGGGTGCCACGTTGATGCCGATCAACCCCATGGCGCCTTTCAGCGCCAGCCCGGTTTGTGCCAGCGGAATGCCTGCTGTTGATTCGAAGCCGAAATACACATATACAAAAGGAAAAACAGGGGTGGCAGTGTTCATCCCGATCATCATGCCCGCCTCGGCGGTAAAGCCCGCCGGTATTACCGCCAGCTTCATATCACCGGCAAAACCTACTTTTTGCGCATCCTTAAAGAAGCGGATCAACCCGTCTATCTTCACGGTTTTGGGAATGGCAAATTTGATGTCAATGCCACGGAACTGGACCTGTATCTTCTGCAATTCCTGCATCAACCCCTGCGGATCATTCAAAAATCGCCCTGGATTTATATTGGTCGGCCAACTGATGCGAAAACCTTCCATATCCAGCCCCAGCGGCAATTGCTCCACCAGCCGGATGGAACCGGAGAGATCGAGCCACATGCGCTCGTCTGTACTAACACCAAAGCCCAGCTTTCGAAGTTCCAGGTGAAAACCCCACAGGTCGAGGTTACTGATCTCCCTCAGATCCATCCAGGCTTCATCAATGGAAAGCTTACCGTTGGTATCAATGCGGAGATTTCTTACATCCATCTTTGGCCATTTCAAGCCGTCTTTGGCGAAGAGAAGGGGTTGGAGGGAGCCGGAGAGGGAGAGGGAACCAACACTCCCTTCTTTTTTCAACTCCATTGATTGAAGATATAGAGAAACGAGTTCGTCTTTGGTAAAAGGCTCATTGCTCAGGTTTTTGATGGTGGCGGTGATGTCGCCATTTTCGTCAATACCAAAGAAAACATCAACGGGGGTATCGAAATAGGGGATGGTAAGTTCGCCTTCAAGAATAAATGTGGTTGGCTGGTTGTTTTCGATAACAATCTCTACATGTTTCAGACCGCCGGGGATACCGAAGATGTTTGAATCTTCGGTTAAAGGGATATCGACCGAGCAAGAGCCAGAAAAACCTGTAGCTGAAATGGAGGTATTTTCCATATTAATTTCAAGGCCTTCTGAAGAGAGAAATAAATCAGGTAGAACAATCTTACATTTATTAAAACTGACACTGGGGGAGGCGCTCAAAAGCTTAATATTAAGTCCGGATAGTTCAACTAATATTCCTGTTTGTCCAATCATGCAAAAGGGAATATTAATCTCGATATTCTCTTGTAAGGAAATTCCATTTATGTCTACATAAAATGAGATCCTCCCTAATTCAATTAAGACATTTTGGTTGGGGATTATCTGCTTATGGTCATCGACAGGTTGCAATACTTCTTTTGCGATAGAAATTTTGACAGGGACGTCTCGCACATCAAGGTAAGGTTCCGCCCCAATTCCCAATGAAGTATTAAAAAATGTTGTATTATTCTCTTGCTCGCCGATAGTCAGACTTACTATATCAAAAAAAGGCAAACTGAAACTAACGTTGCCTTTTATCAATAGATCGAAATCTATTACTTGATTAGTATTACAGCTATAACAAATTAATCTTTTATAATAGCAACGATTAAAAAAAGATACTCCATCAGTAATAGATAAGTGCTCAGACAATGGAAAATCGCTTTCTCTAATCATATGTGTAAGTGGATAAATAGCCATATCAAAGTTTTATTCAAGCCATTTAATTCCTATCCAAATATATTGTTCATCCCCGCTCCATTCCAGTGTTATGCGAGAATCATTCTCTATTAAGTTGCAAAGTCTTGCTCCTTTTTGGTCTAAAATAAATATTCCATCAAGCCTATTAAAGATAATACCACTTTTATAACCAGTAAATACCGGAGAATGTCCGTAGTAGATTTTCCCTTCATATGTTCTATCTTTTGCATCAATGAAATTTTCTTTAGAATACCAAAATTGAAGAACTGTTCCTTGTTCCAATC
>CAKSVK010000117.1 GCA_934502905.1 uncultured Chitinophagaceae bacterium | reverse complement strand
GTATCTGGGTTTTGCCCGTACCAGGACCGGCATTCACCATCACAGGACCTTCAATGGTATCGACAGCCAACTTTTGTTCTGTATTCAGCTTGCTGTATTCCTCTTCGAACTTATTTTGCAGTTTATTTTTCGGATTTATCATAACCCGGCTAATGTACAGCATTTAGGTGCTTGACCCTTGTAAAAATGAGCGGAAGTAATATTGAGATTACGTTATTTTATATTGTGAATTTTAACATTGGTTAACATGTGTTAAAGTATTGGTTTTATTAATATATTAATTATTTATAATCTTATAATTATAAGTATTAATATTATTATATATTTATAAATATTGAAGTTACAACTTTAAAAACTACCGGTTTGTAGTATTGGCAGGTTAATGATGCTGGTTTACTTTTACGGGCTGAAGTTAGAGTATAGTCGTTGCTAATGATAAACGCTTAATTTATTACGGTACCGGTTACGTTCCGGCACCTAAAAAAATCTTATAGGACGGGTTGACATTAAATAAAAGCCTTGGTTTATTATAACCAGGGCTTTTGTTCTTATATGGTGATCAGGAAGATCTGGTAAAAGCCATTCACGCGTTTGTTGAAAGCGAGCATTTTTCCGTTGTTGGACCATATAACTGCTCCTTCCGGTTTTTCTTCTGCATGACTGTTGGTTAATCTTTGCGTATTGCCGTTGGTAATATCGGTCACGAATACACTATTATCAGCTATGTATGCAACGGACTTGTCATCCGGACTGATGTTGATCGGTCCTTCCACTGAAAAACTATTAAAGGTTATTTGCTTTACCGCTCCGCCGTTAGGCGAGACGCCGTAGACCTGAACCACTCCATCTGCATCTTTATTCAAAAAAAGTATAAGGCTGCCATCGGAAACCGACTTCAGCCAATGCCGGGGACCTGATATGCCTCCCTCTATACGGGTAAGTCTTCTTTGGTGACATCCTTCAGGTGTATGAGGACGGGTAGCGACAGTACCTTCCAGCGGAAGACCTTCTTTTGCACGCGTGATGTCGTCCGGAATGTCGGCAATAAATATTTCTGTAAAAGTTTCATTGTGCTCACCACGAACATTTCCCTGGAAAGCGACTGCCCTGTTTTGCCAGGTTCCGTCAGCTTTTTGGTATCCTTTTTTTCCCACCCAGCCTTCGTCAAAAGCTTTATCTATTTCATCAGATCCGGGCCGGGGTGTTTCCCTAACCACCGCCACAACGGCAGAAAATTTTTCCCCGCTGTTATTTTCTTCCGTACTGCCTGTTATAACTGTTACTTTACCGGGAGCCATTACTGCAATCGTCCTGAGATCCCTATAGGCGCTATCGGCTTTTGAAAGCTGTTCAATCAGGTAATCATTGTATGTAAAACAGATCCATTCGCCATCCCCGCTCCAGGAATAGGCATGGGTGCCACCGCGCAATGCGCCGGGTGTAAAGGGCGCTTTGATGTTACGGGCATCCATGAATATGGGCTCACCTGGTTTATCAATATCTACGGCTACACCGGTGCGGCGGGACATGCCATATGGCTGGTCCTCATTGGCGTTACGGATGCCATGAATGAACAAAACCCTTTGTGCGACAGGTGAAAAAGTAGCTGCACCTACACCTGGTCCAAACTTAGTCTGGTTTTTCGTTTTATAAAGGAGCTTTGGTGCTTCTCCGGAAATATTTACCATTTCTATGGCCCCCGTAACACCGATCCCGCCATCATTATTCCTGGTATCATATACGATCCATTGATCGTCAGGAGAGAAAGCCTGGGTGGAATTAAGAAAATGACCGTACGCGCCATGCGTAAGCTGAATTTCCTTTGTTTTTCTTTCTGTTTGTGAGCATGATCCTGTGAGCATAAACACTGGTAAAGTTATGAATATGACTAAGTCTTTCATACTGATATTATTCTTAGGAGCCTATTTTAGGTGTGTAATACTCGATGCGTACAAAGATGACGATAAATTGGTTACTTCTTTTCAAATTTGTCGCAAATGCACCTCATAAATGACCTGTTACACCTGCGAAATTCTTGGTTGTCATATATAGATTTGTATCAACTATAAAATCAGAAATATGAAAAATGCGATGTATCCCTGCCTGTGGTTTGATAACAATGCTTCCGGGGCAGCCCATTTCTATTGCGAGGTTTTTGGGGATGGGAAGATCGTTTCTTCCAATCCCGTTGTTACCCTGTTTCACCTGGATGATCAGCAGTTCATGGCACTTAACGGAGGCCCCCAGTTTCAGCCGACACCCGCCATATCGTTTTATGCGGTCATAAAAGATAAGGAGGAGATAAGAACCATATGGGAAAAGCTGGGTGAGGGAGGCAGGATACTGATGCCGCTGGATACTTATCCCTGGAGCCAGCTGTATGGTTGGGTGCAGGACAGGTTCGGCGTATCCTGGCAGATAACCTTTGATAATATAGATAATGTGCGAAACCAGAAATATATTACCACGTTCATGTTTTGTGGTGAGCATCAGGGAAAAGCCGAAGCGGCGATCAATTTTTATGTGTCTTTGTTCAGCAATGCCTCCCTTGATACCCTGGTGAGGTATACGGAAGGAGCCGTTGAGGGGCAGGTTGTCTTTTCAAGATTTACCCTGGATGGCATTACCTGTGCTGCCATGGATAGCGGCGTTCCGCAACCTTTTACGTTTACAGAAGGAATATCCAATGTAATTGAATGTGACACACAGGAGGAGATAGATCATTACTGGAATGCATTTACCAAAAATGGAAAAGAGGGTATGTGTGGTTGGTGTCAGGACGAATTTGGTGTTTGGTGGCAAATTGTACCGTCCATGCTGGCCACGTTAATGAGTGATCCCGCGAAAGCGGGGAAGGTGACGGAAGCTTTTATGAAGATGAAGAAGTTTGATATTGCCGGGTTAAAAGCTGCGGCAGAAGGGTAGGAAGCTTTTTTCCGCAAAACAACTTATCTTTTATTCTACCCGACGGTGTACGGGTGGGTGATGTTTGTGCCCTGCTGCAATCAGGGGGGAGGTTATGCGGCACAAGTGACCGTGCAAGCCGGACACCTGCGCCAGATAAAGGCACACCTGCGTCAGGTAAGGCGCCTGGTTGCATGTCCGCACGCAACTTTTCAGGGTGCTTATTTATGATGGTTTACCCTGAACAGCTATTTTCGCAGGCTTACGTCGTTTTCTTTCGGGAAGTCCGAAGGTAATTTCTGTGTTACCTTGCCGGTGCATACCCATTCCGTACCTCTTTGCAGGAAAGTTATAAAGCCGGTACACTGCTGTGATTCGTTGGCATGCCCGAGTGTGGTATGAAATATCCTGCCCTTACCATAGCGGATGGTCATCATTATAGGTTCCTCCCTGCCGGTACCATTCTGCTCTTTCGCGCTGTATGCGCTGGCCAGTATTTCCATATTTTCGGCAGGTCCGCGCATACGGTCGTATAGCTCATCCTTTTCGTGCATCCATACTGTCGGCACGCCTTTCATGATCGGGTGCCTGCTGTCGCGGGTCCTTACCTGAAAGGAGTGAAATTTGCCATGGCTGCCACCAACACCGGGTGTGTTGTCTCTTACCAGCTTTCCATCTGCATTGTAGTATACATAAGGTCCGTGCCTTTCGGTACGGTCACCCCAGCCGCCCAGCCCGATCATCTGGTTGTATTCTTTCCATTCCGGAAATGCATTGTCGGCGGCATGAATAGAAACAACGCCGCCGCCCTGCTTCACAAAGTTTTCAAAAGCATCATTGGTAGCTGGCGGCCAACTGTCTCCGTTATAGTTTAACACTACTGCGTTATATTTTGAAAAATCAGGAACAAAGCTGCTCATATCTTTCCCTGCCTGGGGGGTAGTGGCTATATCTACGGTAAACATTCCTGTTTCTTCCAGGTACCCCTTCATCATTACGGAAGTTTGTGCCCAGTTATTATGATTGTTCTGCCCGTCTATAATCAGGATGTTGAATTTTTTATTGGGACGCTGCGCCTGTGAGGAGTAAGTAAACAAGGAGTTAAGGCATATCAATAACAGAATTATCCGTAAAAGTTTTTTCATCATTTGCTTCTTTACGTTTAAAAGTACTGATTTTATTTGTTTGCCCCATATTATGATACACGCGCCCGGTAAGAATAGGTGAAAAGATTACAAATCGTTTAACAGAGAGGGTGGTGAAGCCATATTTTGTTTTATCCGGGCTGCCAGATAACTTTTGTTATCTTCCGGTTGGAATTATAGGGCATAATTGAACCTGGAATATTACCACGGGTTGTGTGCTTAAAAGGCTTAAAAGAAAAATGAAGAAACTTGCCTTGCCTGTACAATTGTCGAACTTATTTTTGCATGATTTGAAGGTGGTCAACTTGATGGATGATTAAACATTGATTGTTAATTGTTTGGGAACAGGCGGTTTATAGATCGCCTGTTCCCTTTACAATGGGATTAAATTACGATTTTCTGGCATGCTTTGATTTTTTTTCTCCAGATAATTGGTAACAACAATGGTGGTCATCTTTCACATGAATCCCAATACCATCGTAGCTTCTTCGAGTGTCAACCCCGTTCCCTTCTTTGCGAGCCTATCTATAAAGCAATTGTTTTATACGGGAAGTGACAATAAGGTATTGTGTCTATGACCGTAACAATCTTTGTTTTTCTTGCAATAACCAAATCAACAACCTGCTATTTCGCCAACCCTTTTACAACCGCGATCAAACGATCAACATCTTCGCAGGTATTGTAGAACGCCAGGGAAGGACGCACAGTGGTTTCCACGCCCATCCTGCGCAGGATCGGTTGTGCGCAATGGTGGCCGGTGCGCACGGCTATGCCTTCCCGGTTCAGCGCTTTTCCAACATCATCGTTGGAATGGCCTTTCAGCGTAAAAGACAGGACGCTCGCTTTATGGGCCGCCGTTCCGATCAGCCGGATGCCGGGTACCTGTTTTAAATGAAAAGTAGCATACGCCAGCAATGCATGTTCATATGCATTGATATTGGCCATGCCTAATTGCGTAACATAATCTATCGCTGCACCCAGTCCTACCGCGTCGGCAATGTTACCGGTGCCTGCTTCAAATCTGTTGGGTGCTTTATGATACTGTATCTTTTCAAAAGTTACGTCCCGGATCATATTACCCCCTCCCTGCCAGGGTTCGGTGCTGTTCAGTAATTCTTCTTTACCATATACCACGCCGATGCCGGTAGGGCCGAATACTTTATGTCCTGAAAATACAAACCAGTCCGCGTCAAGCGTCTGCACATTCACCGGCATATGTGAAACAGACTGCGCTCCGTCAACCAGTACCTTTGCGCCGGCTGCATGTGCCATAGCGACTATCTGTTCGGCAGGCGTTACCGTACCCAACGCATTTGACACCTGGGTAAAGGCAACCAGTTTCGTTTTGGCGCTCAGCAGCTTTGCATATTCATCCAATAATATCTGCCCGTCATCATCTACCGGAATTACTTTTAACGTCAGCCCTTTTTTATCAGACAGCCTTTTCCATGGTACTATATTCGCATGATGCTCCAGGTGGCTTACAATGATCTCGTCACCGCTTTTCAAATATTGATCTCCCCAGCTCTGCGCTACAAGATTGATGGCTTCCGTAGCGCCCCGTACAAAAACAATTTCGTTGGGTGATCCTGCACCCAGAAATTGTTGTACTTTTTTCCTTGCTGCTTCGTATGCATCCGTAGCCCTTGCCGCCAATTCATGCGCGGCACGGTGTATATTGGAATTTTCATGCTGATAGAAATAGTTCAGCCTGTCAATTACCGGTTGGGGCTTTTGGGTGGTCGCGGCATTGTCTAACCAGACAAGCGATTTGCCATTCACTTTCTCATTAAGAACAGGAAAGTCTTTTTTTATTTTATACGCATCAAAGCCTGATGTCAAACCGCCTAAATGCCCGAGGAACGACGGTTGCTGCTGGTTTTGCAGAAAATAAAATGACGGTGTATGTACGTCGGTAACTTGCGATAAAGGTGAATGTGGATTACCGGCTGCGACATCACTTATATTTATCAATTTAAGAATGGATCCAATATCTGTCCAATAAGGCTGCTCATCAGTATAAGGCAAGCCGGTTGGCTTATCAATATTGGGATCCCGGAAACTGGTGACTGGTTCTTTAATATTGAAATCCTCCTGCTGGTGTACATACGATGGAGATGCACCGCTACCTGCTACAGATGCAGGTATACTGCCGTTCAATACAGAGTGATCATACTTTGTTTGCTCATATCCGGGGGTTAAACCAGGATATGCTGCTCCCGGTGCCGGATAATAGGAAGATGAAGGTGATACACCAATCCCGGTTACAGAGGCAAGCGCATTATTGTCGGATACCGGTTGGGTTCCCGTTGCCGGATAAACGTTCCTTTGCCCGGCAGTGGGAAAAATAGTATTTGGATTGCCATAGTTTGCTATGGAAGAAGATGCCCCTATTCCCGTTGCAGATGGGGGTGTTGCTATTCCGCTAAAGGGAACAGTTGCTGCAAAAGGAGCCGGTGCTCCGGTCTGAACCAATACTTCATTGAAAGGAATATTTACCGCAGGGGCAATACCTTCTGCTGTGATTGATTTAGCAAAGGCTGTAGCACGCGGGTGTTCGTATGGGTCAAACGAAATTGCTTTGGGCGCTTCATCCGGCAGCGTTTTAAAGAACTGGTTGGCCAATTCCTGCAAAGCTTCAACCGATGGAAGATTATTTGTATTTGTACTCATGATAGTTACTGATTTCAACATCATCCAATACAGCAATGGCATCGTCCACCAATACCGCTAATGAACAGTATAATGATACAAGATATGATGCGATGGCTTTTTCATTAATGCCCATAAAACGAACGGAAAGCCCCGGCGTGTGTTCGCCCTGCAGTCCGGGTTGAAATAAACCTACCACACCCTGTTTTGCTTCGCCTGTACGTAATAAAATGATCTTTGATTTACCTTTTACGATCGGTATTTTATCGGAAGGGATCAGGGGGATGCCCCTCCAGGTGAGGAACTGCGAACCAAACAAAGAAATCGTGGGAGGCGGAACACCCCGGCGTGTACATTCCCTGCCGAATGCCGCTATGGCCAACGGGTGTAACAGGAAGAAACCGGGCTCTTTCCATACTTTGACGATCAGATCATCAAGATCGTCGGGCGTGGGAGAACCGCCACGGGTTTTAATGCGTTGGCTGCCTTCCACATTGTGTAACAAACCATAGCCGGCATTGTTGATCAACTCGCTTTCCTGGCGTTCCTTAATGGTTTCGATAGCCAGCCGGAGCTGTTCCGATATCTGGTTATAAGGCTTGCTGTACAGGTCCGAAACCCGGGTGTGTACATCTACAATGGTTTGTACAGCCGCCAGGTTATACTCCCTGGGGTTTTCAATATAGTCCACAAAAGTCTGTGGCAGTACTTTTTCATCTCTTGAAGAGCAGTCTACTTCAATTCGTGTCGCGTCTTTTACTTTATTAAGCCTGTATACGCCCGATTCTACAGGCACCCAGTTTAATAACCTGGTTAACCACCTTGGAGTAATGGTAACCATTTGAGGTGCCGTTCGGGTCGCAATAGCAAGTTGCCGGGCGGCTACATCACCGAGAGCGGTTTGTTGAATTTTAGTTTCAGCCATTGTGTTAGGTTTATGTTTTAGTTGGATCCCACAAATATATAGTAAAAGAAATAAATAGTCTACAAAAATTATAGACTATTTAATTTGTGTATGTAATTTTTATTAAGGACACAATGTTATAGCGTACCGGATGGATATAAAAAAGAAAATCTTTCATTTGTTGCATACGTAGTAGAGGCAAAAGGGTTTTCTCCCAGGGTAGCTGTTAACAGCCGTTCTGTAGATATTGGGGAATCAATTGGTTTTTCAGGAAATATTAAATGAGACCTTATACCGGTCATGGAAACAAAAGAGATTTTTATAAATAAAAAGATGTTAAGAGCTGACTTATATTTTGAAGATAACCTTTTCCATATCTGTGTTGAAATCATCAAAAGAGAGGAAGGGGTAATAATGTACTGGTGCTGTGTTTATGGAAAAAGAGTAGAAAGTTATTACTGTATAAGAGTGGATGACAATCCGCTAATCATTACAAGCAGTACGAATACAAACCCGGATTTTGAAAAACATGTTTTGGATTGTATCGATGAAATTGAATGTGTAAATGCTGATAATATGAACAATAAAATTTTGCAATCTTATTGATATTTAAAGGAGCTGTGCCCTTTTACATAGCGGTTAAGCTTCTGATTCTCATAAGCAGTAGTTTTGGTTCGGCCCTTATGTCTATAGGGGCCTTATTAAATCTTCTGGTCTGGTGCCGTGGTCGAGTGGTCAGGCAAAGCTCTGCAAAAGCTTCTACACTGGTTCGAGTCCAGTCGGTGCCTCTAATGACACGTATTTCAATATTTCGGATATCTATGAGGGCGTTCTTTTGTATATCTTTCTATCTGCTGCTGTTAAAAAGTGTGTTTGGGTAACATGTATAACACTTTCGGGATAAATTTTGAAACAAATTCTCTACCCTTTCCGTAGCCTTGAAAGCTCAATAAATACCTTAACCATAAATTTCGTAAACTTAAAAATTCATTCTGCTAATGAAACCCTGTTCCGGTAGATTCAAGGGAATCAATTATCTTTTTAAAGTAAAAAACTGTGGAAAAGCCAGGTACTACAAATCCCGATCATAGGTTGCAATAAGCCTGAAATTATCGACAGTCTTGCCTTCCAGGTACGCTTTCCACCTTTCCAGGAGCGGCTTTTCCAGCCTGAACTCGCGGTAATCATCAGGACTCATGATAGGAATACCCTGTACAATGGGATAAATACGGTTGCAATGTCCACATAACAGGTAACCTTCCTCAATCGCTCCGTCAATGGTAGTATGGATAGGCGTGAGCGTGAGGTCTGCCAGGTCAAACGGGCAACAAAGTTTATGGATGGTTTCAGTTTTCATCTGACTATTTTTTAGTTGTTATTTATCCTTCATTTTTGAGATATTCACGGATAGACTGGTCGGGCGCATCGCTGTTCATAACACCGGATATTACCGCAATGCCGGTATACGGAAGGTGCCGGAGTCCGCCAACATTATCAGGTTTTATACCACCGGCTAAAAAGATGGGACCGTCATAAATAGCTTTTGCCCGGTGAACGGAATTGTGGCTCACCAGCTCGCAGCTTTCTACTGTGGCTGATGGAAACATGGAGCAAAAGGAAATATAATCCGCACCATTGTCTTTGGCCCATATAACCGGCTGCATATCGTTGGTGCATGTAATCCCACATAGGAATGGCCGGTTTACTTCGGTTTGTGTCTGTTCGTAATTATCGGGAACAGCGTCAAAATGTACCCCGTCCAGTGAGGTATCTTTCAGGTATTGCCACCGGTTGTTGATCAGCACCGGCACACCTTTATGATGGCACCGCCTGCACAGTTCGTTGATCAATTCGGGTATACCATCTTCACTACCGAAGTTATCCCATATCTGCAGGGCGGCAATCTTTTCCGTCAGCACTGCCTCCAGCTTGTTGTATAGTACCGGTCTTGTCATTGACGGATCGATGACGATATATACTCCTGCTCCTATATTCCGTTGTGTTCGTATCATTTCCATCCTGTTTCAAAAGCTTTATAGAAAGCCGCCCAATAAGCGTCTTCATCGTAGTAGGGCATATCCTGCATCCGGCCGTCTTCGATGAGTTTTATCCCTGATGAGCGATCGGTCAGCATACCTACTTCCACGCAGGGGATACCTGCCGCACCAAGCCGGTCAATGATATGGTGTACAGCTTTTTTCCGGCAGGCAATAACCATAGCGCCTGCACCAATACAGTAGCGAGAGTCCAGCCCGAATATTTTACATACCCGCTCCTGTACAGGGGAAACCGGTAGCCGCTCGCTATTGATCAACGCACCGTTTTGGGAAGCAACAGCCAGTTCGTAAATGGCGCCCAACACGCCACCCTCTGTTACGTCGTGCATGGCGCTTACTTCATCTGTATCTGAGTTATCTCCCACGGCAATCAATGCATCCTGCAGAGAAGAAGTCTGGTAGAATGAACTGCAAGCCTGCTGATAAACTTCGCTGCCCGCCTTATTTTTGACGGTCTGCGGAAAGCTCATTGCCAGTATCGCAGCAGACGAAAGTGCACACTGTTTGGTTACCAGAAGCGCATCTCCTGTCCGGGCGGCGGGTGTCGTTCGTATGGTACCCCGGGGTGCTACCGTCACCAGCGTACCACCGCCGGAGATGGTTGAGTGCTGGTGTTCTGTAAAACCGGTATGCCCACCTGTAATGGCAATACCGATGTTCGAACAGAACTGGTGGATGTACGCCCAGTATTGCTTAAAATCTTCAGGGGGCATTGATGTGGGCAGGTTCAGCACAAACTGTCCGTACATAGGCGCATGCCCGGTTGTTGCCATGTCGTTTGCCAGCAGATGTACCGAAAGCCATGCAGACGCCTCCAGCCCGAGCGGGGGAATGAGCGATAACGGATCACTGGTCATAGCCATAGCCATTCCCCCGGGCAGGTCAATGAGTGATGCATCAGTACCGAACCCCGGTCCCCGGCGTACTTCCGGACGGATATGACCCTGCATTTCCGCGATCGTTCGATCAAACACCGGGATGCCGATTTTTCCGATTTGTTTTTTGTTAATTCCATTACGCCACATCATTAAACTGTACATATAAGCCAAAGAAATCACCAAATGGAACGCCCCACTGCTGTACCGGGAACCACGCGGGAAGACCGGTGCAGGTCCACTCTATCGTATATGCGCGTCCTTCCAACGCTTTGTGAATAATACGGGTGAGCATTTGGGGGGTGTAGAAGGTGGCTGTCAGGTAAAACGGGTTTTTGCCAAAGAGCTCCTGGATCCTGCGTCGTACGACCTTGGTGGAGTTTCGGTTCATCATACCCATTGCAATGCCGTATTTGCCCACCCGTGCAGCTTCCCGGATCACACGCACGGGATCCCTGTAATATTCAAATGTGGTAATGAATGCCAGGGCGTCAAAGCTATGGTTCCTGAACGGCATATGGTGAGAATCTGCCATCACCAGATCACCGTCAAACAAATGTATGGCCTGGGATAGCATAAGTGGCGAAATGTCTCCTCCGGTAGCTGCTATACCGATCTCTTTCCACCACCGGGTAAAACGGGTGGTACCACATCCAAATTCCAGCAAGGTTTTTACCCGCTTATCTTTGGATACCAGTTGTTCCATGATTTTTTTCTGCC
>CAKSVK010000116.1 GCA_934502905.1 uncultured Chitinophagaceae bacterium | reverse complement strand
GGTTTGCGCGGCGGTCATCATCCTTAGGAAGAAAGAACCTGACCTGCCCAGGCAATTCAAAACACCCTGGGTGCCCGTATTGCCCATTTTAGGGATACTTTCCTGCGGTTTGATGATTTTCGGACTGGGATGGGAAAACTGGGCGCGCCTCGGAGCATGGCTGGCGCTGGGCTTCATTATTTATTTCTTTTACAGCAAAAACCACAGTAAACTGAATAACCCGGATAAATAAATGGGTACAAACGGGACTGGCCAAAAAGGTTGAGATTGCTGATTGCGGGATGTATAAATTGCTGATTTAAAGGACTGTCACGCTTGACAGAATGACAATCTTCCAGTGTCATGTCAAACATGAATTTTCATTTGAGATCTCCCGCAGATTCCACTGAATTCCACAGATAATCAAAGCCTTCTACGCTTATTTGCGAAACCAGCGGGAAATATTAGCCGTCGTTTTATCGCTGACATGACACTAGAGATTGTTTTCCACCTGTAGCCAGGTCCCTCCTTCGCAATACGTTAAACGGGCTTGTTTGGTCAATCCTGTTTAACTAATAATCTCCAGCAGTTCCTGCTGCACACTTTTTCCTCCATCGGCATTGTACCAGTGCTGCAGTTCTGTTTTCACTGTTTCAAAGTCTGCGTTCTCCGCCATCAGCCTGTTATACAGTTCCTGGCATTTAGCCGGCCGGGGTCCCCAGGTCGCCAGATCAGTTCCTTCTGCATTCCGGATGATCAGCTTGGGTATGGATTTTCCCCCGTTGGTAAGGTATTGGTTGATGCGGAAAGGCTCGCTGTCCCGCAGCTCATAAGAAATGGTTATGGCAGTATTCAGTGCCGCCGCCATTTCCAGGAATGGAACACTGTGCGCCGCATCGCCACACCAGGGCTCGGTGATGACGATCCACTGCTGCGGTGTTGCTATTTTACCGACCACAGCTTTGAAGGTATCGTTCAACACACCCGTTTTCAGCCAGCGGTTCATCCGTGACCAGTTGAGCTTTGTATAGTTCAGGTAATCGGGATTATCATAGGGCGCAGCGGGATTTTCCGCATGTAATATCTCCTGAAAATATGCCTGGTATTCTTTAAAATTCATAACCTGATCTTTTATTACAAAACTTTCCTTGCTTCATTTTCAAATTATTACCCCTGCCACCTCACCTCTTCATTTTTCAGCCGGATCACGAGCTCCTGTTTTGCCGAAGCTTCCACCCTGCCGATCACACGGGCTTCCACGCCAAACTTTTCTGCAACGCCTGTCACTATCCCCACGTTGGATTCATCTGTATATACTTCCAGCCTGCAGCCCATATTAAATACCTGGTACATTTCCCTGCTATCTGCCTTGCTCGCTTTTTGTATCAGGTCAAAAATAACAGGCGGCTCAAAAAGGTTATCCTTCACGATCCGTACATTATCGGGCACATACTTTAAACATTTTGTCTGTCCTCCACCACTACAATGGATCAACCCGTTTATGGCATCAAAATGATCTGTCAGCAACTCTTTTAACACCGGCGCGTAAGTGCGGGTAGGTGATAATAACAGCTTGCCGATATTTGTTTTTTCTCCGTCAACCGTCATTTCATCTGTGAGCCTGTGCGCTCCTATATACACTACGTCATCAGCCAGCGAAGGCTCGTAGGTTTCGGGAAAATGTGCCGCGTAATGCTTGTTCAATACATCGTGCCTGGCGCTGGTAAGGCCATTGCTGCCGAGCCCGCTATTGTATTCCTTTTCGTAGCTACTTTTTCCATAACTGGCAAACCCCACTATTACATCCCCCGCTTTTATTTTTTCATTGGTGATCAGCCGGCTCTTCGGCCAGCGGGAAGTCATGGTACCGTTAACGGCAACCGTACGCACTACATCGCCCACATCGGCCGTTTCCCCACCCAGGTAGCGGATGCTGATACCGTATTGCTGCAACGAATCAAACAGCTCCTGGGTACCGTTGATGATCTGCTCCAGCACTTCACCCGGTATCCTCTTTTTGTTCCTGTCTATCGTGGAATTAAAAACAAGATCATCGCATACCCCCACACACAACAGGTCATCCAGGTTCATCACCACAGCATCCTGCGCAATCCCTTTCCATACCGATACATCGCCGGTTTCTTTCCAATAGAGATAAGCCAGGATGCTCTTGGTACCCGCCCCATCGGCATGCATGATATTTACAAAATCACTGTCACCGGCAAGATAGTCGGGGTATATTTTGCAAAAAGCCTTTGCATACAGTCCTGCATCCAGCTTTTTTATAGCAGCATGTACTTCTTCTTTCTGGGCAGAAACGCCTCTCTGGTTATATAAGCTCATGTAATATGTTTAACTCCATATCATTCACTTCACTAATCCGGGTGCCGCATCAGGAAGGTGCAAAGGTAAATATTCAAAGAGCAATTATCAATTATACATTAGCTTTGCGGGCGTTTAAAAATTTACCCCTGCAGATCCACCGGAACATACATGCGCTTCCGCATTTCCGCAATGCCGTAGTCACCACCGGCACTTTCGATGGCGTGCATACGGGTCACTGGCAGATCATAAAGCAACTGAAAGAAGAAGCTGCAAAACTGAACGGGGAAACCGTTATCATCACTTTTTATCCGCACCCGCGAAAAGTGATCAGCCAGGATGGTAAGATACAGTTGTTGAACACCCAACAGGAAAAAATTCAGCTGTTACGCGAAAAGGGCATAGATCACCTGGTGATCGTACCTTTTACTACCACATTTTCAGAACAAACGCCTGAAGATTATATCTCCCGGTTCCTGGTAGCATGCATTAAATCCCATTGTATTATTATCGGCTACGATCACCGTTTCGGCAAAGACAGGAAGGGCGATTTTAACATGCTGGAAGCTTACGGTCAGAAGCTGGGCTTCCTGGTAAAGGAAATACCTGAAAAGGTGCTGAATGAGATCACGGTAAGCTCTACCCGCATCCGGAACGCGCTGCTTACCGGCGAGCTTGATACGGCCAATAAACTCCTGGGATACGATTACAGCTTTGAAGCGGTTGTGGTAGAAGGGAATCAGCTCGGGCGGAAAATAGGTTATCCTACCGCCAACCTTTCCATCATTGATAAAGACAAGCTGGTGCCGGCAGACGGCGTATATGCCGTAACAGCAGAACTGGAAGGCAGGATGCTGAAGGGAATGATGAGCATTGGTGTGCGCCCTACCATTGACGATAGTGGAAAAAGAACGATAGAAGTAAATATCTTCGACTTCAACGAAAATATCTATAACGCTACATTAAGGGTATACCTGAAAAGTTACCTGCGCCCGGAATTAAAGCTGGACGGGCTGGATGCCCTCACCGCGCAACTGGCCGAAGACAAGGTCAACACGCTGAAAGTATTAAAAGATCTGTAAGATCAATCCTTCCAGCAGTCTGTACGGGAACGGGTTTTCTTCCACCCGCGTCCGCCACCGCCGTTTTCCCTGTCAATAGCCGAAAACCTGATACCGGCATGAAAGTCCAGCCTGCGCGATTTGTACAGCATGGAAAGCACGCTGCCGGAACCTATGAAGAAATAACCGGCTCTCAGGGAAAGCCCGGCATTGAACTTACTGATCTGGTTATAATTTACGGGAAGATATACTCCCCAGAACCGGTTTTCAACACGGGGAGTTAAGGTAATAGAATGATAGTTATGCTGCCCCCATGGAAGGGCATCGTTATTCACCAGGCTCATCTGCGCCGCCAGGTTGACATAGGCTGCACCGGACAGGTGATAATCCGCATCTACCCTTAATGAAGCCGGCAATACCACATTATAATAATTGGGGCGGAGCCAGGGTAGTGTAGTAAAATATTGGGGATGGTCCTCGAAATAGGTTTCCCAGTTATTAACGCTCAAGCTTCGCAGCTCTTCCACATACAGCCTCTCTGCACCGTTGATGTCTATATCAAACCTGTTTCCATCGTTACGTTTATACCGTATCATGCCTATATCCAGCAGGGAAACCCCTAGCTTGAACTTATAAAGAGGCTCGCTGGCACCCCACCAGTCGTCGCTGTAATAACCTTCTTCATTGGGCTCAAAAACATAGGTAAAACCGATATCCGCTCCTGCGCCATGGCTGCCATACTTAGGAATGTTGGACGGAACAAAGTTACCCATCCGCACCCCGCCATATCCAGTATGCATACTGCCACTGGTGTTGGTGAGGTAAGCTGCGTTCTGAACAGGATCATAGGCTACAGTTCCCTGCAGGTTTTGTGTCTGCAGGTACGTACTGAACATGCCTGCAAGATATTTTACCGTAATACCTGCTTTTATCTGGTGAAGGTCATCATCCTTCAAAATGGTGGCAAAGCTCAACCCAACTTCCCCCCAGGCATTTGCATTAATGGTCATATTATCATGGGAAGCAAATGAATACGGCAGGCTGCTGCCGTCTGCAAGCCTGGTGGAAATATCATTGATGAACCTGTTGTCAATATTCCTGGCGTTCATCATCATCCTGGCGCGTGTAGTAAGCGCCACAGACGACCTGGAATTCAGCCGTACCATCACGGATGGTCCGTGCATGTTCATATTGAAAAAGCCATGCACCAGCCCGGCATTGCTTTCGCGATACTGGTTCAAAAAATCAGTTCCCTTATGCAGGCTCCTGTAGTTTCCGAAATTGAAGGAGCCGACACTGTTTTCCGCCGAAGCATGAATGGAAAGAACATTGACATCCCAGCGCGTAGGACTGCCTGCTATACCGGACGGATTGAACAATAATCCGTTCACTCCCGTAAAATTGCTGGTGTTATAACCGGGATAATCCTGGCCATAGATTAGCTGTATCTTAAACAGAATAAGAAAAAGGGCTACACGAATATACATGGCTGTAAATGTAATATTTCTAAATAATATGTCATAACCCTGTGCCCGGTCATTGAACACATTTTAACATAAACCTATAGAAATCATGCTTTTCCAGCTTGCTCCCCGGCCTTTTTGCCAGGAAACAAAAGCGATATGATAACAGAAATAGCCAACACGCCACCTACAACAGCCAGAGAAACAGGAGATGAAATATGATAAAAAGGATTTATAACCATTTTAACCCCTATAAATGCCAGGATAATGGCCAATCCATACTTCAATTTGCTGAACATATGTATAAAATTCGCCAGCAGGAAATAAAGCGCACGAAGTCCTAAAATGGCAAATATATTTGAGGTATACAGGATGAAGGGATCATCCGGGGCTATCGCGAAAATAGCGGGGATAGAATCTACAGCAAATATCAGGTCAGTAAATTCAATAACACCCAGCACCACCAGCAAGGGGGTGGCCATCTTTACCCCGTTTTGCATTGTAAAAAATTTATCCCCGTCATAGCCCTTGCTCACTTTAAAGAACTTGTAAATAATTTTAGCCCCGGGATTGGAGCTGAAATCTTTTTCCTCATCGCTTTCATGATCGGCAAACCATGATTTGATACCGGCAACCACCAGGAATATCCCAAAGACAGTTAATACCACATTTATTCTTACCTGGTATCCCAGGATATCCATAGTGGGCAAATAGGTAAGATTCACCAGCCCTACCCCGGCAAAAATGAAAATGGCCCGAAAAACCAGGGCGCCGATAATACCCCAGAACAATACCTTATGATGCACCTCCCTGGGAACATTGAAATACCCGAAGACCAGGATGAATACAAACAGGTTGTCCACCGACAGTGCTTTTTCAATCCAGTAGGCAGACTGGAACTGGCTGAACTTTTCCAGCGCCAGTGCGTCGGAGTCAGCCTTAAATACCCAGTAGATTACACCGCTGAACACCATTGCCAGGGATATCCATACCACCGACCACCATAAAGCCTCCTTATTGGATACCGCATGGCTTTGCCGGTTAAATACACCCAGATCAAGGACCAGCATCAGCACAACTACAACAGCAAAAACTGCAATTAATCCTGGATGAGACAGTAATCCTTGATGCATATTATTTTTTTAGGTCTTTAATAGCTAATATCCGATAAGTCCGCAAATTTACGGCCGGAGCAAATGCTGCGCTTATTTGTAAAAAAATTTCACTATGAACCGATTTCGGTCTTAAAATCAACCCTGCACCTCTGCCTGCATGCACTAGTGTCATGTCAATTATGAATTTTCATTTGAGGTCTCCCGCAGATCCCGCTGAATTCCGCAGATAATCAAAGCCTTCTGCGCTTATTTGCGAAATCAGCGGGAAATATTAGCCGTCGTTTTATCGCTGATATGACACTAGTATGGGCGAACGGACAAAGGATACGGAACGCGGGGTCTGAAATGTATCCTGCGATTTGCCCTGCACAGGCATTGATCTTATCCACAATACAGAAGATGTACCTTATATTACTATTAAGATGCCTGGACAGTGAGTATGGTATTGAGTGCCCTGCAACAAGAGCTTGTTATCAGGTAATTCTTAAAATGCCTCCATTATTATTTGACTTTTATGAAAACATGTCTTCATTGGAACACCTCTGCAACCACTCTAACGGTATCATTTTGTAGAAAGGAAGATGATATGCATTTCCCCGCCAAAGATAAATATGCCCCGGGGTTATGTGCCGGAAGCGGAAGCTTTTTTACTTTATCTTGCAGATAAACTGAATCGGTATGGCCAAAGAACTGAGAAATGAGCAGGCGCTTGAATATCATTCAAAAGGACGCCCGGGAAAGATAGAAGTACTTCCAACCAAAGAAGCAAAAACCCAGAGAGATCTGTCACTCGCCTATTCTCCCGGGGTGGCTATTCCGTGTAAGGAGATCCAGAAAAATCCTGAAAACGCTTATAAGTATACCGCGAAAGGAAACCTGGTGGCCGTTATCAGCAATGGTACAGCTGTATTAGGACTCGGAGATATAGGCGCGAGTGCGGGTAAGCCGGTGATGGAAGGCAAGGGCGTGTTGTTTAAAATATTTGCCGACATAGATGTTTTTGACATTGAGATCGACGAAAAAGACCCCGAGAAGTTTGTCCAGATCGTACAATCACTGGAACCCACCTTCGGAGGCATTAACCTTGAAGATATCAAGGCGCCGGAATGTTTTTACATTGAACAGGAGCTGAAGAAAAAGATGCAGATCCCCGTGATGCATGATGATCAGCACGGTACAGCCATTATCAGCGCCGCCGCCCTGTTAAATGCGCTTGAACTGCAAAAAAAGAAGATAGGCAAGGTAAAGTTTGTGATCAGCGGGGCAGGCGCGGCAGCCATGGCCTGCATCCAGTTATACGAGCGGCTGGGCGCGAAAGCCGCTCATTTTACCGTCTTTGATAAAGACGGTGTGCTGTATGCATCGCGACCAGACCTGGATGTCGTGAAAAAGCGGTATGCCACCACGAAAAACAAAATGCTGACCCTGGCTGAAGCCATGAAAAACGCCGATGTTTTCCTGGGACTGAGCGCGGGTAACATTGTTACACCGGACATGGTAAAAAGCATGGCGGCACGCCCCATTGTATTTGCAATGGCCAATCCCGACCCGGAAATTACCTGGGAAGCTGCCACCGGTTGCAGGAAGGATATTATCATGGCTACCGGCAGAAGCGATTATCCCAATCAGGTAAACAACGTGCTGGGATTCCCGTATATATTCCGGGGTGCTTTGGACGTGAGGGCTACCCAGATAAACGAAGAAATGAAAATGGCTGCCGTAAAAGCATTAGCGGAACTAACCAAAACACCAGTGCCGGACATTGTAAATGTGGCCTATAATGAAAAAAGTATCGTATTCGGCCCCAATTATATCATTCCGAAACCATTGGATCCCCGGCTGATTGCTACCATCTCTCCTGCCGTGGCAAAGGCAGCTATTGAGAGCGGGGTAGCAAAGCTGGAAATAGAAGACTGGGAAAAATACCAGATAGACCTGGATAACAGGCTGGGCAACAACAACCAGTTGTTCCGGGTAATAGGCAGCAAGGCAAGAAACGATCCCAGGAAAGTGGTTTTTGCTGAAGCAGATAATGTAAGGATACTAAAAGCGGCGCAGATCGTACTGGATGAAGGCATTGCCTACCCGATACTGCTTGGAGAAGAACAAAAAATAAGAAAAATAGCGGCTGAGAACGGCATTGACCTGGATGAAATGCCGATCATTGACCCACGTAGCAATTCTACACGAGAGAAAAGGCAGGAATATGGCAAATTATATTTTGAGAAACGGCAGCGCAGGGGCGTGAATATGTATGAGGCTTATAAAAGCATGAAGGAGCGTATCCGGTATGCGTGTATGATGGTGAAAACAGGAGATGCGGATGCGGTGATCAGCGGGCTTACACGCAACTACCCCCAAACGGTAAGGCCTGCACTGGAGATAGTAGGCACGGAACGCGGTGTGAAAAAAATAGCGGGCATGTATATCATCCTCACTAAAAAAGGTCCCCTTTTTTTAGCCGACACTACAGTCAACTTCAATCCAACCGCCGAGGAGCTTGCCGACATTACGCTGCTGGTGGCAAAGGAAGTAAAGACACTGGGGATAACGCCCAGGATTGCTATGCTCAGCTATTCCAACTTTGGCACCAGCAATACAGATGAAGCTATCATCGTCCGTAATGCCAGATCACTGGTTAAAGAAAAAGACCCCAGGCTGATCGTAGACGGTGAAATACAGGGGATACTGGCTTTTAACAAGGAACTGCTAAAGGAAAACTATCCATTCAGCGAGCTGGTGGATATGGATGTGAATACACTGATATTTCCCAACCTGAGCGCCGGCAACATTGCGTATAACCTGCTGCAGGAGATCGGCGGCTTTGATACCATCGGACCGGTGTTGCTGGGACTTGACAAGCCCGTTCATATACTGCAACTGGGAAGCTCCGTAAGAACCATTGTGAACATGGTGCTGATAGCTGTAGTAGATGCACAGCAGAAATGCCCGGACCCTGCAAAACAGGTAAAGAGAAAAAAGAAAGAATAACAGGATTGTTGATGGCTGATTTAGAGATGGCTGATTTGAAAATCTATACCTCATACATCAGAAATAAAAAGAATTGCTGATTGAGAAATTTTGGATTGCTGATTTAGAAAATCCATATATCAAAAATCATACATCGTAAATCAGAAATAAAAATGCCAGAAGGATCTCACAATATAATTTCAAGGAAAAAGATTGTTTACCCTGTAAGCAAGACCTTCAAAAAATACCTGAAAAGATATGGCAGGGAGGTACAGATGCCGATTACATACGATTCCCTGCGGCATTACGAAGGTTCTATGCCCTGCCTTGACAAGAACGGGAATGATACCCTGTGGGAAACGGTTTTTTATCACCCTTCCATTACCCAGGAGATACACCATGCACTGATACGCATCTATTCGTTGCTGAAAGCGGCGGGTGCCAACGAGGCCGAAGATCACCTGTATATAGAAAGAATAGATTTCTGCTCCTTCGGTAATTCCCAACCATTCCGGATAAAGGTTGTCAATCACTATAACGATGTGTACAGTTATATATATGTAAAGATCGCAGACGCATCCCGTATACTCGGACTGGAGCTGGAGCACCTGTTATCGCCTTTTTCCATTAACTACCTGGTGCATGACCAGACCCTGATCGAGGAACATATTGCCGGCGTACCGGGAGATATGTTCATTCAAAACTTCTTATACAACCCTAATTATAACCCGGTGCGCATCGCAAAGGAATTCGTAAAGTTCAACGAGCGCTGTTTTGCAAGATTACTGGGTGACATGCGCAGCTATAACTTTGTATTCGACATCACGCCCGATTTTGACGATATACAATTCGTGATCAGACCTATAGACTTTGATCAGCAGTCGTACGAAGGAAGAAAAAACTTCTATTTGCCACAATTTTTCAAAGAAAACAGGGTTTTTGTAGAATTGGTGCAGAAACACCTTAATAAAGAGGTCATTAAGCAATATCAGCAGGAAGAAAGGGCGCAATTGTTCAAAAGAATCAAAGCGCAGCGGCACCGGCTGAGAGACCTGAAAGCCTCTATTGATGAAGACGAGCTGGCGCCGCCGGAAAAAATCAGGCAACTGGCCCTTGAGCTGTATGATTATTTTGGAAATGAAAAGTTCCTGGAGTGCACCGGCATGGGAGACATACTTCGCATACAGCTCAGGGAAATTGTTGTAAATCACTTAAAATCAGATTAAAACCTTTTAGGTATTTTTGCCGGAACATAAATAGAACGGATGACTTTTTTTAATCATTTTGGGCGCTATTTGCTGATGATAAAGGGAATGTTCACCAAACCTGAAAACTGGAGGATGTACTGGAAGGAGCTGATGCATCAATGTAACGACATCGGTATCGGTTCCCTGGGTATTGTAGTGATCGTAGCGCTTTTCATAGGCGCAGTATCCACGCTTCAAACCGCTTATCAACTGGTCAGCAACCTTATCCCCAAATCTACTATTGCGCAAATTGTAAGAGATACGGTTATACTCGAATTCGCCCCTACCATTACCTGCGTGGTTTTAGCGGGTGTGGTAGGCAGTAAAATAGCAAGCGAACTGGGTAATATGCGGGTAAGCGAGCAGATCGATGCGCTGGAGATCATGGGCATTAACACCAAAGCCTACCTGATCATGCCCAAGATCATAGCATCGTTTTTGATGATACCCGTACTGGTGGTGATAGCCGGCGTGCTGGGCATATGGGGGGGCAGAATGGCAGGTATCTTATCAGGTATCTTATCACCCGAAGAGTTTGATGGCGGATTGCTGAGTGGCTTCCTACAATTTAATGTGGTGTTCGCCCTGGTGAAGGCCTACACCTTTGCTTTTATCATATCCAGCATTCCTGCTTATTTCGGTTACTATGTAAAAGGAGGAGCGCTGGAAATAGGAAAAGCAAGTACAACAGCGGTAGTAACCAGTTGTATCATGATATTATTTGCAGATTATATACTGGCAGCATTGTTGTTGTAAAAAACCGAACAGGATTATGATTGAGATAAAAAACCTGCGCAAAGTTTTTGGAGATAAAGTAGTGATCGATGATGTATCCGCAACGATGGAAGCCGGCAAGGCAAACCTGATCATTGGTTCCAGCGGCAGCGGTAAAACCGTTTTTATGAAATGCCTGGTAGGACTGTTTGAGCCGGACGGCGGGCATGTGTTGTATAACGGGCAGGATTTTATGGAAATGGATGACGAGCAGAAAAAGGAGCTGCGTCAGCAGATCGGTATGCTGTTCCAGGGCTCGGCATTATTCGACAGCCAGACGGTAGAGCAAAACGTAATGTTCCCGCTGGATATGTTCACCAGGCTCACCCATACAGAAAAACTGAAACGGGTAAACGAAGTGCTGGACCGCGTGAACCTGGTGGATGCCAATCATAAGTAC